>NZ_CP053097.1:0-300000 GCF_013008815.1 Mycoplasma miroungirhinis
AAATTTTAGAATGTCATTTGATTTATCATTGTATTTAAAATAATTACTAATAGTTTCAAAATGGAAACCTGAATCTAATTTTTTAAATGGAACTTCAGCTTTTTTTGGTGTTGGAGTTTCAGGTGTTGTAGTATTTGTTTTTGGTGTTTCTTTTTTAGTTTCAGCAGGTGTTTTAGTATCGGTTTTTGATGTATCTTTTTTAATTTCTGTGGATGGTGTTGCACATGCTGCTACAGTAAATGGTATAGTTAGTGCTGGAATTAATAATAAATTCATTATAAAATTTTTCTTTTTCATATTTTTAAAAATTTAATCCTGCGCCTGAGTGTATTAAAACCTGAGCTACAATTGAACCAAATATTAACGGTATCACTATAGTAAGAGATGAAGTTATTAAAAAGCTTCAAGTATCTTGAATAATATTCTTTTTTCAATTTATTAATTTTGTTTTGTCATTAACTTTATTTACTTTTAAATTTCATACATATTTTATTAAATTTGATAACACATAAATTATTGATAAAACTAAATTCATAAATGAAAAGAATATGTGAAATGCATAATAACCAAAATAAGATGATATATAAATTGTAAATGCAACAACGATAAGAATTAAAAACATTTTATCAAATGTTGTTGCACCATAATTAACTTGGTGAATGTAATTTAAAAATGGGACTGTAGCAGTAAATAATGAAATAAATATTGCCTCTTTAATAGGAAATATTTTTATATTATTATTCGCTTTACTATTTATTTTAAATATATTTAAAAGTGTAATTTCCTTTAAATTTTCTGAATATTTTTCAATATCTTTAAAATAATGTTTTAAAAGATAAAATAACGGTATAAAAGTTATAAATCCAGCAATTCCACCTAAGATTTCACCACCAATTAAATATCAAATACCACTAAAAATAGGATTAAAACTTTTTTTAATTATGTCTGCTCCTTGAAGCATTGCTTGTAGTAATACAATAATAGGATTTGCTAATGCAAAAGATCTTCTGTTTGCTAAAAAGTAACTTCATGATCAAGGGATTACAAACATTAAAAATGTTGCTAATGTAAATCCCAAAGTCATATATAACTTATTATTTTCTTTTTTATTTAATTTTGCAAAAAATACTCAAAGTGCAACGAAGAAAATTAATGTATATACAGCAATAAATTCATACATAAAACCTGTTTTATTTCAGCTTTTGGTTAATAATTGATTTGGTGTCACTTGTTTTAAATTTTTATTTCCTTTCTATTTTTTTTCAATAATAATTATAATAAATTAAAAACTAAAATACTTTAAAGAAATAAAAAACAAAAAATCTTGATAAAAAAAATCAAAATAGCATTTGTAAATAATGTATTTTGACTTTGTTAGTATAATTAGAATTTTGAAGCAGCATCAATAATTCTATCTTTATGTTTTTCAAGAATTTGATCTCTTGTTCAACCTGCATATATTGGTGTTTTAGTACCATCAATCATTAAAGGTTCTTTTACTTTTGCACCTACAAATTGGAAAGTACCTTTAAGTAAAGCTGTATGACTTCCTCATAAATATCATCCGAATGGAGCACCTTGTGTTGCTAATATTTGAACTTTTAAATGTGATAATAAACCAACTGCATCTCCATCTTTTGAGTATTTATAACTAAATGTTTTATCAGCTACTAAAACATGATCTAAATAGTTTCTTGCTAATGCTGAAATATTAAAGTTTGTCATTGGAGCAACGAAAATAACTTTATCTGTATTTTTTAATTGTTCAATGTACTTGTTTGAATCTTCTTCATTTCAGTATTCAGGACCCATATTTTTGCAATCTAGAGTTTTATGAGCCATTTCTACTTCATTTAAATCTAGTTCTTCTACTTGGTCTTCTGGATTTGCTGCTAAATAAGCTTTTTTGAAAATTTCAGCCATACCATATGAAATTGATAATTGTTTTGCAATAGGTGATGCATTAATTATTAAAACTTTTGCCATATAATCTCCTTCATTTATTGATGTTTATATTTTAGCACACATTTTATTATTAAATTGTTAAATAAAATTAAAAAAGCAAAAATATACTAAAAAAACAATAAAAAAATCACTTTTTTCTTTTTTATATGCTTTTTTTAATTTTTTTATTATTTACAAAATTTTTAAAAAAAGTAATAAAAAACCACGTTAAGTGGTGGTCATTTCTGATATGGTGCAAGCGAAGGGAATCGAACCCTCACAGTCAGCTTGGAAGGCTGAAGTTCTACCATTAAACTACACTCGCTTTTTTGATTGCTATATTATTATACATAAAAAAATTTAAATTTTTAAAAAAATATTTTTTTCTATATTTATTTTAGAAATAAAAAAGAATCGAATCTAAATTTTTAGACTCGACATCAAATAGTATATTGGTTTGTGTTATAAAACAGGTTTAAATAATTTTCCTAATAAATATACAAATTTACTATGTTTTTTATTAAATAATTTTTCATATGATTCTAAATCATGTAATTTATTATATTTTTCAAAAATTTGTTTAATATCTTCAGTAGCCTCACCAATATAAAAATTAGCTACTTCAAATTGAGAATAAAAGCTTCTATAATCTAAATTCATAGTTCCTAAATATGCTATTTTATTATCTATTACAGCCATTTTTGCGTGTAAAAAAGTATTTTTTACAATTATTACTTTTAAACCATGTTCAATAAGTGTTTTTAAATTATAAATAGTTGCATAGTAAACATAATTTTTATCAGAGAAACCAGGTATGTAAATTGTTACTTTAATTCCTTGTGATAAAACTCCAATAATCGCCATTTCTAAACTTTTTGTAGGGATAAAATAAGGAGTACTAAAAGATATAGATTCTTCAGCTTCCATTAATATTTTAATTAATGTACTTTCTAAAATAGGATAATCAGTCATCGGACCATCTTCTACAGAAGTTATTAAATTTTGATATTCAATATTTTTATGCTCAAAAATATAATTTTGATTATTATCAATTTTTTTATTTGATTGTTGTTGTCAATCATATAAAAATAATTGAACATAAAAATCATTAGCAGGTCCAGTGATTTTTATGTTTGTATCTTTTCAAATTCCGTATTTTTGTGAAAAAGATGCATATTCATCAGAAATATTACATCCCCCTGTATAAGTAATTTTCCCATCAATAATAATAAATTTTCGGTGTGAACGATAAGTTGAAACACTGGTTATAAATGGAAAAGCAATTTTTTCTACTTTTGTTATTTCTATTCCATTTTCTTCAAGATTTTTTAATACAACGCTAGGCATATCTCAAGAACCAAAATCATCTACTAAAATTTTAATTTCTACACCTTCTCTTATTTTTCTTAGTAATATATTTTGTAGTTGATCAAATATTTCACCAGATTTTATAATATACGTTTCAATAAAAATATATTTTTTTGCTTTTTCTAATTCTTTGAATATATCATAAAAATAATAAAAACCGTTATCAAAAGTTATTATGTTTGCAGGTAATAATAATCTATTGGTCATTTTGGAAATTTTTTGTAATTTTACAAAAGAAGAATTATGCTTAAATGATGTAATGTCATTATCGCTAATATTAGAAAATAATTTAGCAGTTTGTTTTTTGTATTCTGAAATAGTAATAGATTTTGAGTATTTTTGACCAAATATAATGTACAAAATATGTCCTATTAAAGGAAAAATAGCAAAAATAAATTGTCATGATTGTTTACTTTCTGAACTTCTATCCTGACTAAAAATAATGAAATTAAAAATTAAATTTAAACAATATAGAGCAATTAAAATAGCCAATAAAACTTTATTATTATATTTATTTAAAAAATATAAAATAAATGTTATTCCTAAAAATAACAATAATAACAATACATAATAAATAATCGTTTGAATTTTCTTATTTAACTTATTTTTCATTATAAAAATTATACAAAAAAGTATAAAAAAAATGGCGGATTGGAGAGGATTTGAACCTCCGCGGGAATTGCTTCCCCTACAGTCTTAGCAGGACCGCCTCTTCAGCCTCTTGAGTACCAACCCACATTAAAGTGTATTTATATTATACATAAAAAAGTTTTATTCATACATAATTTATTATCTTAGAGACATTTTTTTAAAAAAATAAGGCCAAAATTTGGCCTTATCTATTATTAAATAATATTAATTTTCTTCTTCTTTTTTATTGTTTTGATTTTTTAACATTTCCTCTAAATCTTCTGGTTTCATTCCTGATTTAGCCATTTGTTCTTGGAAAGCTTTAGCTTGTTCTTCAAATGCATCCATTTTTTGTTTTAATTCATCAAATTTTTTGTCCGCTAATAAGTCTTTTAATTCTTTTATTTCTGCTTCACTCTTAGCTTTTTGATCTTCGTTTAATTTATCTTTTGCTTCATTATATTGTTTTTCTAATTGATTAATAAAACTTTCTGCACGAACTTGTGTTTCCACTTCTTCACGGCGTTTTTTATCTGCTTCACGATTGTCTTCTGCATCTTTAACCATTTTATTAATTTCTTCTTCAGTTAATTGTGAAGTATTTTCAATAGTAATTGTATGTTCTTTGTTTGTTTTTTTGTCTTTTGCAGTTACTTTTGTAATTCCATTTACGTCGATATTAAAACTTACTTCAATTTGAGGAACACCACGTGGTGCAGGTTCAATACCTTCTAAATTAAATTGACCTAAAATTTTATTATCATATGCCATTTGTCTTTCACCTTGTACAATAACAATACTTACAGCTGATTGATTATCTGCAGCAGTTGAAAAGATTTGTGATTTAGTAATAGGAATAGTTGAGTTTCTTGGAATTAAAGGTGCAACAATTCCACCTTCTACTTCAATTCCTAATGTTAAAGGTGTTACGTCTAAAAGTAAAATATCACTAATATCTCCAGCTAAAATTCCACCTTGAATAGCTGCACCAATTGAAACAACTTCATCTGGATTAATTGAGTGGTTTGCTTTTTTATTTAATATTTTTTCAACTAATTCTTGTACAGCTGGCATTCTTGTTGAACCACCAACTAATAAAACTTCATCTAAATCTTTTGCTTCTAATTTTGCTTCATTTAAAGCATCGTAAATAGGTTTTTTAACTCTTTCTAGTAAATCTTCAGTCATTTTTTCAAATTCTGAACGTTTTAATGATAATTCCACATTAATAGGACCATTTTCTGTTACTGCTAGAAATGGAAGTGAAATTGTAGCAACTGATGAACCAGATAATGTAATTTTAGCTTTTTCAGCCTCTTCTTTTAATCTAGCCATTGCCATTTTATCTTTTGTAGGATCATAATTATGTTCTTTTTTAATTTCTGAAACGATTCAGTTAACTATTTTATTATCTCAATCATCTCCTCCTAAATGGTTATCTCCTGAAGTTGATAAAACATCAAAAGTTCCTTCTTCCATATCTAATACTGAAACGTCAAAAGTTCCTCCCCCTAAATCAAATACTAATAATTTTTGATTTTTTGATTTATCTTTATCCATTCCAAAAGCAAGAGCAGCTGCTGTAGGTTCATTTATAATTCTTACTACATCTAGACCTGCAATTTTTCCAGCATTTTTTGTAGCTTCACGTTGTGCATTATCAAAATATGCAGGAACAGTTATAACAGCTTTTTGTACAGCATGACCTATTTTTTTCTCTGCATAATCTTTCATATATGAAAGAATCATTGCACTAATTTCTTCAGGTTTATATTCTTTTGAATTTGCTTTTACTGTTTGACTCGTACCCATTAAACGTTTAATTGATGCAATTGCATCTGGATTTGTTTCTAGTTGTCTTTTAGCTACTTCACCAACAATAATTTCTGAATTTTTAAAACTTACAACTGATGGTGTAGTTCTTTTTCCACTTGGGCTTTCTAAAACTTTAGGTTGTTTTGTTTCATCAATAATTGAAACAACTGAATTTGTAGTTCCTAAGTCAATTCCTAAAATAATTTCTTTTGCCATTTTTTACTCCTTATTTAAAAGTTTTTAATCGTTATTTGTTAATGATATTTTAATTTTAGCACATTTTTTAGCACTCTAACTAAAATAGTGCTAATTTTTCAAATAATAAAAAATGTTGTAATACAACACTTATTCTAATGTAAATGAACGGTGACAAAAATTACATTTTATTTCTACTTTACCTTGTTCTTTTTTAATTTCTTTAATTTCCTTATCTGATAATAGTTTTAAAGCTTTGTTCATTTTTGATATTGAACAAGAACATTTTCATTGTAATTTTTTTTCTGAGTGAATTTTAGCACCTTGGTCTAAAAGTAGTTTTAAAGTTTTTTTAAAACCTAGTTGCATAAATGAATTTTCTTTCATAAAAGTTTCTATTCATTTAATATTTTCTTCATTTGCTTGAGGTAATAGAGTAAAAATTAAACTAGATGCTTCTTGAATATTTTCATCTTTATCAAATTTTAGGCAACTAAATACTGCACTTGCAATTTGTTGTGATTGATTAAAAAATTGTGCTAAATCATCAACTAATGTAACTTCATTCATTTTGATTTCACTATCTCAACTTGCAAATGTTGGATCTAAAATTCTAATTCTTAAATATGCATCTGCAAAAGCAAACATACTTAAAGCTTCGTTTAAATTTCCATCTCAAATAATATTAGGATCAGAAATATAACTTCTTACTATTCCATTGTGATTTACATCTACTACTAAGTTTTGAATTTTACCTTTTGATCTAATAATAGTTGAAATATCTCCCGTTTTAGAAATAATTTGTCCTAATGGACTAAATAGTGCAAGTGATTTTGCTAATGTGTGTTTTGATAAAGACACTGCATTTTGTTTTTTAGATGCTACTTTTGCAATTGAAAGTGCATCAGTTAAAAATATTAATGAATTGTTTAATTCTAATGTAATAACTTTTGACATTTGTACTCCTATAAAAGTCATGGTTGGAAAATAATAAATCCTATAAAAATAGAGCCTAATATTAAAAATAATAAGGGAATTTGTTTTTTTTGTAAGTAAATTGTTAAAATAACACAAAATGGTGTTCAAAAGTACAATACATATTTTCTTCATCCTGAAAATATTTGACTTTTTAATGAATTATTATTTAAGCTTAAATATTGAGAACTACTATTTAAACTTAAATAAGGTATTGCAACACTTATAATTAATTGTACTGCAAGTGAAATCATAATAGCTGCTAAACAAGGTTTTAGATATTTGTTAAAAGCAATAAAATAAACATTATCTTGATTTTTTTGAAAAATTTTCATTACAAAAAACATCAAAAATATTGCGGGTAAAGAAATTAATAAATAAGTTAAAAAGATAGCAAGTCATCCTCATCATTGTGCTTGTTGAAAATTATCATAACTTAATAAATAACCAGTAAAAAAAGCTAATTTAGTTCCTACTATCCCTGGTGTAGAATTTGCAACTGCAAACACTTGATCGATTTGATCAAGTGGCATTTGTAAATGGAAATTATTAATGAGTAGTTCAAATATTCATTTATAAATCGGTAAAAAAACTTGACCACCACCAAAAACTATAAATGCACTTAAAAATACAAGTGCTAAACCTACAAAAAATATTACCATTAAAAATCACCTTTTTGGTTTGGAATATTATTTTTTTTAATTTTTTTAATTTTTATTATAAAAAATATGAAAAATAAACCGATGATTAAAGGAATAGCAGGTACATTATAAGGACTTGGAATAAATAAGCAAAAACAAAATGTTGCTAAGAATGTTAATGTTACAAAAAGTGAATTTAAGTTTTTATAACTATATTTTAAGTATTTTCATCCAAAATTAATTAAAACACCAATAATAACAGGTAAAACACAAGCAGCTAGTACATATAAATATTTATTTGCATATTTATTTAAAATAATAAAAACTATAAGACTAAATAATAAATGAGGTAAAAAAGCAAATAATGATACAAAAAAACCTTTTCAAAATCCTAGTAATTTAATTGCAATAAAACTTAAAGTTTCAACTATACTAGGTCCAGGAATTATATTAGAAACTAAGACTACATCATCAAATTCCCTTTGACTAATTCATTTATATTTATTAATTGCAAATTTAGAAATGACAGGTAAAAGTGCATTGCCCCCACCAAAACCAATAAATGTACACATAAAAATAAATAAAAACACTTTTCAAGCTTTTATTTTTATAACTTTAGTATAAATATCTTTTTGCTGCTTCATATTTTTATTTTATTATTTAATATAAAAAAAGCAAAGAAATTTATGAGTTTCTTTGCTAATTAGTTTTGATGTTAACTTCAACAGAAGCTAGAATAGTTTTATTAGTTAAGTTATCAACTAAATCATATTGAATTTTTATTTCATTTCTATCAATTAAAAGTTGTTTTAAATATGTATAAAAGTTAATATGATTGTTTTGTACTAAATAATGGATTAAACAATATTTTTTATATTGTAATTCAAATAATTGTAAATCATCTTGAATAAAGACTTTATTTTGAGAGATTTTAATTGTTTGTAATTTATTTTTATTATCTTGAAATTTTAAAACAATATATTCATCTTCTGTATCTTCTGTATAAGATGATGTGTATTGAGTGATAAATTCATTACCATTGGAGAGTACAATGCTTTTAAATTCTAATTGCATTTTCTAATCTTTGAAACACTAATTCTTTACCAAATAAATATATTGCTTTTGCAAGTTCAGGTCCATGTTCTGAATAAGTTGTTGCAATTCTAATTGGCATAAATAAGTTTTTACCTTTTACATTTAAATTGTCTTTAGTTTCATTTATTGCTAGTTGGATATTTTCAATATTAAATTCTTTTGTTTTTAAACTATTATAAAAATAACTAACTACATCTTTTGATTCAATATTAATTGTTAAATTAGTAATTGGATTTTCATATAGTTGTAAGTTGGTTTTTAAGTCATTTAAAGTAACAATGTTTTGTTTATAAGTGTCAATGAAAATGTCTAATCATTGTTCATCTTTTGAACTGTTTAAAAACTTTTTAAAGTAATTATTATCAGTATTTTTTCAATATTGTTTACTAAATCATTCCATTTTTTGAATATCAAATTTTGAAGGACTTTTTGATAATCTTTCAAATAAAAATTTCTCAATTAATTCATTATGATCCATTATTTCTTTTGCATCTTCTGAAGTTCAGCCTAATAATGCTAAAAAGTTAAAAATAGCATTAGCATGATATCCTTCATTTTTATAATCTTCAATGAATTGTTTTAAAGTATTATCTCTTTTTGAAAGTTTTTTACCTTCCATATTGGTAATTATTGTTAAATGACCAAATTTAGGAGGTTGATAATTTAATGCTTCATAAATTGCTAGTTGTTTAGGTGTGTTTGTAATATGTTCTTCACCTCTTAAAACATGAGAAATTTCCATATCAGTATCATCTATAACTACTGCAAAATTATATGTTGGATAACCATCACTTTTTAAAATAACAAAATCACCGATATCATCACTATTTACCGAAATTTCACCTCTTACTAAGTCATTTCAGCTATATATATGATTTTTAGGAAGTGCTAGACGAACAGAAAATTCACCATTTAAATCTCTTTTTTGTTTTTCTTGTTCTGAAATTTTTAATCAATTTCGGTCATATCTAAATGATGGAATTCCTTTTTTTTCACTTTCTTCGTGTTGTTGTGCTAATTCTTCTGAACTATCATAAGCTTTGTATGCTAGTTTTTTATCAATTAGTTCATTTACTATTTTTTTATAAATATTCAATTTTTCAGATTGACGATATTTACCATATTTTGGATTTGGGTTAATTGGACTTTCATCAGGAATAATTCCTAATCAAGCTAAGTTATTTAATTGACTTTCTTCTCCACCAACAACATTTCTAGCAACGTCAGTATCTTCTATTCTTAATAAAAAATCTCCATTAAAATGTTTTGCAAATAAATAATTAAATAATGCTGTTCTTGCACCACCTATGTGTAAATATCCTGTTGGGCTTGGTGCATAACGTGTTCTGATTTTTTTCATATTATCCTTCAAATATATTTAAATTTCATCAAAATTTAAAGTCATTGTAAATTTTTTTAAAGGTCTTTGGGTATTTTTATCAACAATTTTTGATCAATCACCAAAAACACTGTTTTCAGTTTCAATAAAGTAAGGATCTTGTTTTGCCAACGCTTCAATAGGTACGCTATATAAATAAAATTCTACTTGTTTTTGACCTTTGTCCTTAAAATATCATTTTCATGCGTAATTTCTTCCATACTTTTCGATATCTTCAATTGTTACAAATTTTTTTAATAATTCATAGTTTTTTGTAACATCTACTTGATTATTTTGTTTAGCATCTGCTTCGTATTCAGATCCTTTGTATTTTACATAAAAATTGTTTTGATTACTTTCAAATAGACGTATAAATTCATGTTTTGATGTTTTAATTTTATCTTTTGAATGGTCTGTTTTTTTGATTGTAAAAGTACAAGATGTAGCAATTAAAGGTATAGTAACAACTACAATTGCAGCTGCAAATGTAATTGGTAATATTCATTTATTTTTTAGTTTCATATTATTCTACATTTTTTCAAGAATATCTAAATCCATTAATTTTAGTCCACTTTCAAGAACATATTTAGTTGCTTTAGTTAAAGCAATTTGTGATTCTTCATCTTCTGAACCTAAAATTTTTGAATTTGAATAATAACTATTAAATGCTCTTGATAAATCTAATAGATATGGTGGTAATAAGTTTACTTTATATGTTTTTGCCATCGTTTGAATTAAATCAGTATATTTTTTTAGTTCATTTACTAATTTAATTTCAAATTCACTATTATATTCACCAGCTTTTGGATTTTCCTTAAAACTTGATTTATTTATAAGTTGATTTGCTCTTGCATAAGCATATTTAATATTAAACATTGCATTTGATTCAGATTCTTCATTAACTTTAGTAATATCAAAATCAATTTTTGAGTTATATGAACGGTTTATTAAGAAAAATCTAATTGCATCTTTTCCAACTAAGTCCATTAATTCTCTTAATGTTAAAGAAGTTCCTAAACGTTTAGACATTTTCATTTCTTTTCCATTTTTAATTACTCTTAGTAATTGGAATAAAACCATTTCACATTGATTACGTTTGTATCCTAAATCTGTTAAAGCATATTTAATTCTTTCGACATAACCTGAATGATCTGCTCCTCAAACGTCAATAATTACACCATTTGGATGGTTTAGACGTAATAATTTATCTTCATGGTAAGCAATATCTGCACACATATAAGTATAAGATCCATCGCTTTTTACAATAACTCTATCTTTATCATCATATCCACCTCTTGTTGTGGCTAATCATTTTGCTCCGTCTTTGTCATAAACATTTTTTAAACGATTAATAGCTTTAAAAACGATGTTATTTGTATATAAATCAGTTTCACTTGAATAAAGATCGAATCATGTTCCGAATCTTTCCATATCTTTTTTGATTTCGCGTAGTGCTATATTTTTTCCGAATTCTCTAAAAAATTCTCTATTTGGTTCGTATTCACCACCTTTATATTTATCTCCGAATTCTTTATAAAATTCTTCGGCAAAATAAACAATATCTCCTCCATTATATGCATCTGCAGGCATTGGATAAGATTTATTAAAAATTTGTTGATAACGTGCAAATAGTGACGCTGCTAAGTTATTCATTTGATTTCCAGCATCATTTACATAATATTCTCTAACAACTTCATGTCCTGCAAATTCTAAAACATTTGCAAGAGTAGCTGCAATAGCTGCATTACGTGCGTGTCCAATGTGTAAAAATCCAGTTGGATTAGCACTAACGTATTCAAGATTTATTGGATAAAGTTTTTCTGTTCCTTTTCCATAATTTATTCCTAATTTATTGATGTTGTTAATTGTTTCTGAAAAAACTTCATTTTCAACATAAAAATTCATAAATCCAGGTACAGCTATCTCAATTTCCTTAATTGAGTATTTAACCATATCAATATTGTTTTTAATTTCTTGTGCAACCTCCATTGCACTTTTATTTAATTCCTTTTGTAATGTTAAAGCAATATTTGAAGCAAAATCAGCATGGTCTTTTGCTTCTGTTAATACAACTTTTTTTTCTATATTTAATTTTTTTAGAGCTTCATCAATTGAAGCGATTATTTTTTCTTTAGCACTCATAATGTTATATTATAATACTTTTTAGTGTCTTTTTATGTTATATATTTATAATATTAAATATGAAAAAATATTATGTATGTGGACCGACTGTTTATAATTTAGTACATATTGGTAATATGAGACCTATTTTAACATTTGATATTTTGATAAGAGCTCAAAAATATTTAGGTGAAAATGTGTTTTTTTTACACAATATAACAGACATTGATGACAAAATTATTAATAAATCTATTGAATTAAATATTTCTGAAATAGAATTAGCTAATAAAAACACTGAATTATACTTAAAATTACTTGATGATTTTAATATTTTAAAACCTAATAAAATTGCAAGAGTTACTGATTCATTAAACATTATTTATGATTTTATTAATCAGTTATTAGAAAAAGGATGAGCATATAAAAAAGGTATTAATGTCTTTTTTGATGTTAATAAAAACAAACAATTTTATGGTGAAATTAGTCATCAAAATATTGAAAATATGGAATATGAACAAAGTGATTTTCAAAAAAATCATCCAGCTGATTTTGCTCTTTGAAAAGATACTCAAAGTGGAATTAAATATGATGCACCATTTGGAAGTGGTCGTCCTGGTTGGCATACTGAATGTGTAGCATTAATTAATCATTATTTTGATTCTCAAACAATTGATATTCATGGTGGGGGTAGTGATTTAATGTTTCCTCATAATGAAAATGAAAATATTCAATTTAGAGCTTTAAATAATCAACCTTTAGCAAAAAAATGATTACATTTTGGAACTTTAAATTTAAATAATGAAAAAATGTCTAAATCAATTGGAAATATTATTACTGCCCAAGAATTTATTGATTTATACAAAGCTGATACCTTAAGATTAATTTTTTTACAAACTGCTTATTCAAAACCTTTTAATTTAACGCAAGAATTTATTGAAAATTCTAAAAAACTGATTGTTAAATTTGAAAATATAATAAAAAAATATTTAA
This sequence comes from Mycoplasma miroungirhinis, assembly GCF_013008815.1. Taxonomy (GTDB): domain Bacteria; phylum Bacillota_I; class Bacilli_A; order Mycoplasmatales; family Metamycoplasmataceae; genus Metamycoplasma; species Metamycoplasma miroungirhinis. The sequence continues at coordinate 13,153 of NZ_CP053097.1, forward strand.
TTAATCAAAAAACAAAAAATATTGATTTTGAATTAGTAAAAGAAATTGCCAATGAAGCTGCAACTTTAAATTTTGCAAATGTTATGAAATACATACATCAATTACTAAAAAATAAAGATCATATAGCAACATTTTTAGAAGTAATTAAAATGTTAGGTTTTAATGTTGCAAACACAAAAATTACTGCAGAAGAAACAAATTTATATTCAAAATGGCAAAAATTATTAAGTGAAAAAAATTATCAAGAAGCAGATAAAATAAGGGACATTTTAATATCATGAAATCTTATTTAACTAATATTATTGTAGGAAAAAATTCAGTATTTGATGCATTAGAAAACGGATTTAATGTTGAAAAAATTTTTGTTCAAAAAAATATAAATATGAAAATAAATTTTCATAATATAGAATATGTTTCAAAAGAGAAATTAAATGATTTAACTGATCAAAATCATCAAGGTATAATAGCAGTTATTAAGCCTTTTAATTATGCTGATTTTAATGAATTAGTAATTAAAAAACCACAACAAGTTATTATTCTAGATCATATTCAAGATCCTCATAATTTAGGTGCTATTATGCGTTCAGCTAACGTTTTTGATTTAAAATGAATAATTCTTCCTAAAGACAGAGCAGCTAGTGTTAATGCAACTGCATTAAAAATTTCTAGTGGTGGATTTAATGGTTTAAAAATAATTAAAGTTCCTTCATTAAATAATGTAATTAATAAATTAAAAGAAATTGGTTATTGAGTATATGCAACATCATTAGATAAAAATTCAGTTAATATTAATGATGTTAAATTTAATAGTCCGACCGTTTTAATTATTGGTAATGAACAAAAAGGTGTATCAAATACTCTTTTAAAATTAAGTGATCAAAATATTTATATTCCTCAATATGGAACAGTGCAATCATTAAATGCTTCAGTAGCTGCTGGAATATGTTTTTATTGTTTAAAAAATAAATAAGGAAAATTTTAGGAAATTTAGAGCTGTAATTTTTTATAAAAATGAAAAAATTAAGTTATGAAAAATTACGCAAACAATTGAATTTCCTTTTTTTATACACATCAAAAACAAATCGAATTTTTAGCAAAAGAATTACTAAAAGATAAAAATATCCCTTTATCAATTGAAGATTTTATTCCTGAAGCAATGGATGAAATTAAAAACCAATTAGATTCACAAAAAGAAGTTAATATTTCATATATTTTAAAAGCCTGTGAATTTAGATTTAGAAATATTATAAAAAAATACACCACCAAAAAACATAATGTTTTAAACAATGCATATTTATATGATAAAGATGAATTATTTGATATTGCTTGTGATGATAAATATTTAGATAATTTATTTTTTAATAATTTAAAAAAATCACTTAAATTAACCAAAAAAGAAGAAATTATTTTAGATAATTATTTTTTAGAAGGACAAACTCAAAAAGAAATATTTAAAAAATATAACATTTCTCCTTATTATCAAAATTCAATTTTACGTCAACTCGCAAGAAAAATTATTAATATAATATAATATTATTATATAATTTAGAAATTATGAAAAAGCAAAGCAAAAAAGTTTCATTAGCATGTATTATATGTAAACAAAAAAACTATTCAACAAATAAATCAATTGAAAAAAAAAGATTAGAGATAAATAAATTTTGTCGTTTTTGTAATGCAAAAACATTGCATAAGGAGGAAAAATAATGAATCAAAGAAATGATAATAAAATTGAGCCATTTCAAAATCTTTCTTTTGCTGAATCACAAGCTTTAAAAGAAAAACTACCTCCAGTTACAAAAGAAAGACCTTTTCGTTCATTTCGAAAAGATATTAAAAGAATTATTTGACCAAAGGCTAAAAAAGCTTGAAAATGATATGCCTTTACATTACTATTTTTAGTAGTTTTTGCTGTTTTATTTTTTCTAATAACAGTATTTTTTACAAATATATGAAATTCATTAGGAATTAAATTATAAAGGGGTAAATATGACAAATACAAAAGGTGAAAAATTAATGTATAAATGATATATGGTTTCTACTGTTTCAGGTAAAGAACAAAAAGTTAAAGAAACATTAGAAAACAAAATCCAAACAACAGGAATGCAAGAATTTTTTGAACAAATTAGAATTTTCCAAATGCCACATTTAACAAGTAAAGAACTTGAGAAAAAAACTCGTGGTGAACAATATAAACCTACTTTTATAAATATGTATAAAGGATACATTTTTATAAAAATGTGTATGAGTGACGATTCTTGATATTTAGTTCGTAATACACAATATGTAACAGGATTAATCGGATCTTCTGGTAAAGGAGCAAAACCTACCCCTATTTCAAAAAGAAAAATAGAGGAAATGGAAAATAAAGAAAAATTATTACAAGAAGAATTTGCAACTGGGAACATTGAAACTGCTTTTAAAGAACAAACTATTGTTAGAGTGGTTCAAAAAGATAGTCCTTACTTTGGATCAGAAGGTGCTATTATTCAAAACAATGATAAAGAAGAAAAAGCATTTGTGGAAATAGAAATATTTGGAAGAAAAACCCCAACTCAATTTGATTATAAAGATTTAGAAATAATTGGTTAATAGAAACACCGTCAGAGGTGTTTTTATATTTCCTTTAGTTTCTTTAATTTATTAAAATATTTATTAATATTTGTTTCATTAAAAAAGTCTTCTTTGGAATTAAAAAGTAAATGTAGATAATCAATTTCATCATAAATTTTATAAATCAATTCTTTTGGGTATTTGTATTTAATAATGTTATTTTTAAAATCATTTCAATCTATAACATTAAAATCATTGTGTAATTTTGTTTTGATATCAAGATCAAAATCAATGTATTTAACAATTTTATTTTCAATATAAAAAGGACTTGCTAAATTTACATAAACAAATTTTTGATCATCTGTAATTAAAATAGTAACGTTGAAAAAATGATTTTTGGAAAATATAAATAATGTTGGTTCATTTACAACTCAATTAATTGAAACTTCTGCAACTTTTGTCTTGACCATTAAAAATACTACATAATCTTTTCAATTATCTATTAATTTAACGCCATTATATTGTCGATATAATGTACCATCATATTTAAATGATTGAATATTTAGATATTCTTTATTTTTTGAAAGATTATCTAATGTGTTTTTAAATTTTTCCATAATATTTTAATTTTATAGTAAATTCAGGATCTTTTGTAGATTCTTGGTCTCTTTGATAGTCTAAATAATATGTTTGAATATTAGGTAAAAGAGTATTTATTAATCTTCTATAATTAGAAATTCTTCTTTTAATGTCTTTATATCTATGATATGCAATTTCTTTATCAATTTGCATAATTTCATCATCTTGGATTTTATTATCTTCATTTTTATCTTCTCAGAATGATATTTTTATGTCTTTATTTAAATTTATTTTTTTAATATCAATTGCTTGTTTTGTAAAATAACTAAAATAAAAATTGTTTAAACCAACAAATTCAGGTCCTAGATCTTGGCCACCTTGTTGTTCTGAGTTTCTTCAATTACTTTTTGTTCTTAAATTACCCTCATTTATAATGATATCAAGAATATTTTTGTTAATTCCATCATCAATTATTAGGTGATTATTTTTTAAAAATGTTTTTCTAAATTGATTATTCTTAAATGCATCTTTTATATTAATATAACCTTCAATTTTCAACTTATTGTATGCTTCTTTTGCTTTTTCTTGAACATTTTTATTTTTAGGTGAATAACCTTTTTCACTTATTAAATCTAAAAAACTATTATCTGATGAAATTTGTGAAATAGGCAGACCATAACCTAGTAAATCTAAATATGCTTTATAAAGTAATTTTTGTCTTAATTGAGGATTAGGTAAAGTTTTTGAATTAAAAAAGTTTAATAAATTTTTAATTCAATTTCCATAAGTTAAAATTTCTTGCACTTCTTCTTGTGTGATTTTATTATTTTTTGTTGGAGTAAATGTGTCATTAAATACTCAATCGCTACCATATAATTTTGTACGATATACTTGCATTTCACCAGTAAAATTTTGTGTAAAAATTCCTAAAACATGACTTATATCTTCAGTATATGAACTAATAAAAGGAGTATTTGGATCATTATCAAAACCAAAATATCCACCATCTTGTGAAAAAGGTTGGTCATATGGTTTTTGAGGTATATAACTTAATTTTAAAAATTCTCTGGGAATTAATTCCTCAAAACTAAAATAATAATTTAAATCATCATTTTTTAAAGGGTTAACATATTGAATTCATTCTTTGAAGTCATGATTAAAACTAAAATCATGATTTGCTCATTGGTTATTTTTTGTTTGTAAATAATTTGCTCTTTTAAATAATTCACTTGCAGAATATTGTTTATAAATTGAAGTGTATTTTGAATCATTAAAAGCATTTTTTTCTAATTTATATTCTTTATATTTGTCACTAAATAATAATGATTCTTTAAAATCATCTAGAAATTTTTTGTTATATACTGTTTTTCCAAACTCTTTTATTTTTTTTTCATCAAGATTTATTGATTCATCAATTCTTAAATTATCAATAATTTCATCAGTTGCAAATTCGTCTTGAAATTCATCATTTATAATCATAGATTGAGCATAAATTGCTGCAATATGATGCATATATTCATGAATTAAAGTAGGTAAAATTAATTCAATTTTAATATCATTATTAACTTGATATCAAGGTGTTCTTAATTTTCTTAATTTTTTATCTTCAGTAAACATTAAACTATCAGTAGAAAGATATATTTGCTCATATGAACCTATAAATAAACCGTTTGCTGCTTTTTTATGAGTATTTTTTATATTAGGTTTATTTATATTTACTCTCACTAATTCTGTAATTTCAGGACCATAACCACCTTTTCTTGCAAATGCATAAGCAAGTTTTTTCATTCCGTCTTGATCTAAAAAATACTTTAAATTATTTTCATTATCTTTTGCATATGCTCATTGTCTGATGCTAAGAATTCTAGGATCGTATTTATCATTTAATGAACCGTTTTTGTCGTATTTAGCATTAAATTCTATATATTCACCTTCAGCTGCTACATAAATATCAGATTTGTTGTTTAAAACAATTCCAAAAACAGCACCAACTCCAAGGGAAATTGATGCGATAGAAATTACTGAACCTAAAACAACCCACTTAAATAAAGAAGTGTCTTTTGGTATATTTTTTTTTGTAAACTTGAATTTCATATTTTTATATTTTAATAAATTATTAAAAAAGTTAATTAATATTTTACAATTTAAATTATGAGACTCAAATTTAACAAAGAAGCAGAAGGGATTTTAAATGCTTCTGAAATATTATTAAAACAAAGACCAATATATTTTGATCAAACTACTTATGTAGAAATAGGCATGGGTAAAGGTCAAATGATTTCACAAATGGCTTTAGAAAATCCTCATATTAACTTTATAGGATGAGAAAAATATTCAACAATAGCATTATATGCTTTAAAAAAAATTCAAAAAAACAATATTTCTAATTTGAAATTAATTGTTGATGATGCTACGAATATTGAAGAAATTTTAGCTTCAAAAGTAGATAAAATTTATTTAACTTTTTCAGATCCATGACCTAAAAAAAGACATGCAAAAAGAAGATTATTACATCGAAATTTTTTAACTAAATTTTCTCATGTTTTAAAACCAGATGGAATAATAATCTTTAAAACAGATAATGATTTTTTATATAATTTTGCACTTGAAGAATTAGAGTTTTTAAATGCAAATATTATTTTTCAAACAACAGATCTTCATAATAGTATAAAAAATCACACAAATATACCTACTGAATATGAATTAAAATGATCTGCAAAAGGTAAAAATATTAATTATGTTGAGTTTAATTTTGTAAAGTAAATCTGGTGACAGATTTATTTTTTTAATTAAGATAATGCTAGGTTTTAGCCCATTTTGGTGTATAATTATTATATTTATATAATAATATAATAATATTTAATAAATACGGGAGTATATTATGTCTAATAATGATAATATAAACGAAAAAGACTTAGATGAAACTTATTTTGTAGAAGAAGAAGAGATAAAAAAAGTTTTTGAAGAAGAAGTAATTGAAGAAGACGAAGATGAAGAGTTACCACCACAAGAAAAAGAAGGTTATGTAGTTAAACCAACAATTTTAGATGAAGAAAAAAATGGATTAACTCCTGTTAGTTTAGTAAAAGAAATGAAAAGTGCTTTTATTGAATATGCAATGAGTGTTATAGTTTCTCGTGCTTTACCAGATGCAAAAGATGGTCTAAAACCAGTTCATAGACGTATTTTATACGGAATGAGTGAACTTGGTATGTTTTATAATCAGCCTCATAAAAAAGCAGCTCGTATAGTTGGAGATGTATTAGGAAAATACCACCCACATGGTGATAGTTCAGTTTATGAAGCTATGGTAAGAATGGCACAAGATTTTAGTTTAAGATATCCACTAATTGATGGCCATGGTAACTTTGGTTCAATCGACGGAGATGAAGCAGCTGCGATGCGTTATACAGAAGCTAGAATGAGTAAAATAGCTTCTTTAATGGTTGATAGTATTAAAAAAAATACAGTAGATTTTATTGATAACTATGATGCTTCAGAAAAAGAACCAGTAGTTTTACCAGCTAGATTTCCAAATTTACTTGTTTCAGGAACAAGTGGTATTGCAGTTGGTATGGCTACTAGCATACCCCCACATAATTTAAATGATGTAATTAATGCTTCTATTGCTTTAGCTGCAAATCCACAAATAAGTATTGATAAATTAATTGAAATAGTTCAAGCACCTGATTTTCCCACAGCAGGAATTTTATTTGATAAAAAATCAGTAATTCAAGCTTATAAAACAGGTAGAGGTAGTGTTACAATTCGTTCAAAAGCTCATATTGAAAAATATGCAAATGGTAAAAGTAAAATTGTTGTTACTGAAATTCCTTATGCAATTAGAAAAACAGATATTATTGAAAAAATATCACTTTTAATTAAAGAAAAAAGAATTGAAGGAATTCAAGATTTTAGAGATGAATCTAACCGTGAAGGAATTAGAATCGTAATTGATATCAAAAAAAATGTTATTCCTGAAATTATTCTTAATAATCTATATAAATTAACTCAATTACAAACTCGTTTTTCAATTAATACAATTGCCCTTGTTAATAATGAACCTAAGTTATTAAACTTAAAAGAATGTTTAGAAGTTTATTTAGAACATCAAAGAGATGTTGTAACGAGAAGATTAAATTTTGATCTAGAAAAAGATGAACAAAGAGCACATATTTTAGAAGGTCTTAAAATAGCTGTTGAAAATATTGATAAAGTTATTGAAATTATTAAAAAATCTTCAACTGATGTAGAAGCACAAAAAACATTATCTCAAACTTATAATTTAACTGAAATTCAAACTAAAGCTATTGTTGATATGCGTTTAGGTCGTTTAACTGGTCTAGCTATTGAAAAAATGGAAGAAGAACTTAATGCATTAAAACAAAGAATTGCAGAATTTAAAGATATTTTATCTCATCAAGATAAATTGACTCAATTAATTATTGATGAACTAACTGAAATTAAAAATCAATTTGGTGATAAACGTCGTTCAGAAATTCGTTGAGATTTAAATTATTCAATTGAAGATGAAGATTTAATTCCTCAAAAAGACATAATTATAACTTATACAACAAATAATTACATTAAGAGCACTTTATTAGAAGAATACCGTGAACAAAAACGTGGTGGAACAGGTTCTATTGGTGCTAAAACATATTCAGATGATAATGTTAAAAATATAATTCATACAAACACTCATACAGACATTTTAATTCTTACTTCTAAAGGTAAAATTTTTAGAATAAGAGGACATGAAATTCCTAATGTATCAAAAAGTGCAAAAGGTACTCCAATTGTTAATATAATTCCAAATATTGATAAAGATGAAAATATTAGTACAATCATTTCAACTGATAGTTATGATGAGAATTTATATTTACTAACAGTAACTAAAAAAGGTATGATTAAAAGAACTTCTTTAGATCAATATGAAAAAATTAATATTTCAGGTAAAAAAGCATTACTTCTAAATGATGATGATGAATTAGTAAATGCAAAAATTGTAACAGAAGATGAAGAAGTTTATATTGGAAGTTCAAGCAATCATTTAGCAAGATACGATATTTCTAACGTAAGAGAAACTGCAAGAAGTACTCGAGGAGTTTTTGGTATTAAATTAGCTAAAAATGAACACGTTATAAGTGCTTCAAGTTCAAATGAAGGTAAATACATTTTTAGTTTAGGTGCAGAAGGATTTGGTAAATTAACACTTGCATCTGAATTTAGAAAAACAGCAAGAAATACAAAAGGTGTTTTAGCATTAAATGGAGAAAAAGCTGGTAATTTAATTTATGCAGCAGCTTGTGAAGGTAATGAAGATTTAATGATAATAACTAAAAATAATATGGTTATTAGATTTAATTTAAAATTGGTTTCAACTTCAGCAAGAAACACTAAAGGTGTAAAATTAATTAATTTAAAAAACAAAAAAGATGAAATAGTAGCTGTTACTAAAATTAATTTTAGTGATGAAGAAACAGAAGAAGAAATAACAAAATAATTACAAAATAAACAGTAAATAACAAAATACAATAGTTTTGTTTATTTTTGTATTTAAAAAAATGATTTAACTAATTAAAAGGAAATATATGAAAGTAGCAATAGTAGTTGATTCAAGTTGTGGTTTAACTCAAGAAGAAGCTAAACAAAGAGGTTGATATTATTTACCTATCCAAATTGATATAGATAATAAAATTTTTAAAGATGGAGTTGATGTAGATTATCAAAGTATTTTTGATCATATTAAAAAAAATTCACGTGTATTAACAAGTGCAACACTTTTAGGTCAAGCAATTAATTTAATTGATAATTTACAAAAAGAATATGACAAAATTATAATTTATCCGATTTCTCAAAAATTGTCAAGTCAGTATCAAATGTTAAAAATGGCTTTTGTTGGTAATGAAAAAGTTTATGTTATTCCTTCTCAAAAAATCTCTTTACCAATTATTATGGAACTTTCTTCATTTGAAGCTTTATTAAAAAAATCTAAATATGAAGAAGCTTTAAAAGTATTTAATCAATCTGATAATAATATTTATTTAGTTCCAGAAAATGGTGAAGCTTTAGTTAGAGGAGGAAGATTAACTCCAACAGCTGCTTCAATTGCTAAATTACTTAAAATAGTTCCTATCATTGAATTTAAAAATGGTGAATTAATAAAATATGGCAAAGGACGTGTTTTTGATAAAACAATTATTAAATTAGCAAAAGAAATTTATGTACCTGAACTATCTAAAAATTTAATTTTAATTAATGCAAATAATGAAAATATTGAAAAATTAGCACATGATATTTTAAATAATTTAGATATTGATGAAATTTATATTACAAATATGCCTCCAACAATAAGTGTTCATGCTGGAAATCGTGCTGTTGCACTTTTATATGCTAAAACACACCCAACAGAATTAGAAATCTTAAATCAACACATGAAAAAAATTACAAAAAATCATTAGGAGATAAACATGGAAAAAAATCATTTATTTCCCTCAATTAGATTTAAAGAATTTACTAACGCTTGGTATCAGGAAAAAATAGAAGAAATATATTCTTTTGCTTCAGAAGGTGGTACACCTGCAACAAACAATTTAAATTATTATAATAATGGAAACATTCCATTTGTAAAAATTGAAGATACTATAGATAAATACATTTATAAAACTGAAAGTTATATTAATGAAATTGGATTAAAAAATTCTTCAGCATGACTTGTACCTAAAAATAATATTATTTTAACAAATGGTGCAACAATTGGAAATGTTGCAATAAATAAAATACCTTTAACAACTAAACAAGGTATTTTAGCATTGATAATCAAAAATGGGTACAATGTTGAATATATTTATTATTTATTAAAAAATAAATATTTTCAAAAAGAATTAAATAAAAATTCTAGCATCGGGACTTTTGCTAATATTACATTGCAAAATATTTCTAAAATTAATATTACTAAAAACTCAAAAGAACAAAAATTAATTTCAAATTTATTTATTCTTTTTGATAATTTAATATCAATATGAAAAATGAAATTATCAAATTTAGAAAATCTAAAAAACTTATTTTTAAATAAAATGTTTGTATAAATACACTCTTTTCACTATATTTTGAGTGTATTTTTATTATTTTGCTATCGTTTGGTATAGGAAAGAATAGATGCATTCTTTGATATATTTAGTGTGGAATTTATTAATAAGAATTTACAAAAACCTCATTACAAATACAAAATATTTAATGGTGGTACAACATAAACTGGTAAATATAAATTTTTCAACCAATCTCCCATTAAAATTTTAATTTCAGCAAGAAGATCAATTGGATCTATAAATTTTATTGAAGAATATTTTTGAGCAGGTAATTCTGTTTTTTCATTAAATTTAAAAAATTGTAATCTACATAATATTTATTTTTCAAAATAAATCCAAAAATTTTCAATAATAATTCCAATGTTGGAACAATACCACAATTTTATAAAAAATATAAATAGTTTAAAATCAACATATCAAATAAAAATGAACAAGAAAAAATAGTTCTTTATTTAAAAACTTAATTATTTAATAAATATTGAAACTAAAAAAGTTAATAATTTGGAAAATTTAAAAAATATTCTTTTAAACAAAATGTTCATATAAATGTAATATTTTGAACTTCAGAAACATTTCCTTATATTGCAATTCACTAATTTTAAAACTTATTTTTTTAGCTAAAAAATAATGTAGCTTTGTTAAAGCGTAAGTTAAAAATGTTTGAAAACATCAAAAATTTGCTCTTAAATAAGATGTTTGCTAATTAGATTTATAAATATTAATACAGAATTACACAAAAAAGTGATAAATAGCACACTTAATTGTGTAATTTTTATTATTTTCACTTACGCTTTAACAAAGAGACAGAAAAATTAATGTTGTTTAGTAATTTAGAATTTTGAATTTGTTCATCTAAATTTGTAATGAAAAACACTTCATCTTTAATATTTTTCAAACTAAAAGTATTTCTAATTCCAGTATTAGTATTAGATGATTTTAATTTACTAAAATGTAAAGTTTTAAAATAAAAATTTATAAATTTATCATCTATAACATTAGTAGTATGAAAAACTTCATATATATTACTTATTAAACCTTTTTCTACATTATTATAATAAGCAAGTGAACAAACATCTATTCTAGATGGATTGAATGCAAAAGAATTAGGTAATATACTTTTTGAAGTATTCTTATTTGCATTAACTGATTTTCCTCCATTTAAAAAATAAGCTTTTTGATTAATAAAACCTAATGTGTTACTAATTGTATAACTAGTTAAATTATTAGATTCGTTGTTTCTTATCGAATATCATTTGAATAAATTATCAATTTTTTCCTGATACCAAGTGTTTGTAAATTCTTTGAATCTTATTGCTGGAAACAGTGTTTCATCTGCAAACATTTTGTTTAGTAATGTATTTTTGATGTTTTCTATTTTACTTATTTTAGTTTTGATTAAATTATTATAATTATTTAATAAATTCAAAAAATTAGCTATTTTATTTTGTTCTGAAAGTTTAGTAATATTTAAACTTAAATTTTGTATTTTTTGTATGTAATCTCTATTATACCCATCACTTGTTAATTTGATTGAATTTAGAACTAAAAAAATAAAAAATAAATTATTGTTTGAATTGTTTAATTCCAGTATTTTTATTGCGCTAGATTTAACCATAAATCTAAAATCAACATATTTATTTAATAATGTAAAATCATCAAAAATAATACATTCTCTGTCAAAAAAATTTATTTCATTTGTATAACCTAAAATAAAAGAGTTATTCGCTGTTAATATAGGTATTTTACCTTTTTCTAGAGGTTCTTTTAGTTTTGTGATATATTTTTCTGGTCTTGTGTAATTTAATAAATTTCCTACCTTCTTCTGAACCCAAGCGTTAGTGAAAATTAGTAAAAAAAGCAGTTTATGCTGCTTTAATTAACTGTTTTGAATAATTTCTAGTCCAGGAAGAATTTTACCTTCGATATATTCTAAACTTGCTCCACCACCTGTACTAATAAATGAAAAATCATTTTCGAGTTTTAAAGATTTAATTGCTGAAACACTATCTCCACCTCCAACTACTGAAAAAGCTTGTTTATTTTGTGAAATAATTTTAGCTATTTCTTTAGTACCTTGTGCATAATTTGTAAATTCAGTTACACCTAAAGGTCCATTTCAAAAAATAGTTTTTGCTTCAAGTAAATATTGTTTAAATAAATTTACAGTTTCAGGTCCTATATCCATTCCCATATAATCATCTAAAATATTTGGATTGTCTTTAGTTGTATATGTTGGAATTGTATTATTAAATTCTTTTGATATTGCATTATCAATAGGCAAAATGATTTTTTGTGGATATTTTGTTAGTAAATTGTGTGCTAATTCAGTATAATCAGCTTCAAATAAACTTTTACCTATTTTTAAATTTTTAGCAGCATTAAATGTATAAGCCATTGCTCCACCTATTAATAAAAAATCAGCTTTTTGTAATAAAGATTCTAAAACTTTAATTTTATCTGATATTTTAGCACCACCTACTATTGCAAGATAAGGTTTTTCTGGATTGTTTAATTTAGATAAATGTATTAATTCATCATCAACTAAAAATCCAATTGCTGATTCTTTTATATAAGTTGCAATTCCTACATTAGAAGCATGAGCTCGATGAATTGCACCATAAGCATCATTTATAAAGACATCACCTAAACTAGCTCAATATTGAGCAAGTTCAGGATCATTTTTTGATTCTTTTTTATCATTTAAATCTTCAAATCTTGTGTTTTCTAACAGTAAAATCTCTTGATTTTTTAAGTTTTTTACGGATTCTTCTACTTCTTTTCCTCTAGTTTTATTAACAAAGGAAATATTTACATCATTAAGTAGTTTTTTAAGTTCCAAATACACTGGAAATAATGATTTAGATTCTAAATCCTGAGCAGTTTTTATTCTTGATAAATGAGATAATAAAATTAGTTTTGCATCTTGTTTAATTATGTATTTAATTGTTTTTAAAGCAGCCTTAATTCTGGAATTATCTACTACTTGATATTGATTATTTTCATTTAATTTTAAGGGTGTATTAAAATCTACCCTTAAAATTACTACTTTATTTTTTAAATTAAGATCAGTAATTTTCTTTTTCATAACAATCCTTTATAAATTTATTTTCAGTTTAATTATTTAATTTATTTTATTTTGATTATAATTTAAAATTATAATAATAAGTACATATAAATCAAAAAGGGGAAATAATGGGGTTAAAAACAAGAGATTTGCGTCAAAATAAAGATGCAATAGAAATAAGTGTTACTCAACTTTTAAAAGACTTTGCGAAGTTCAAAAAAGAACAAAGATACATAAAATATGATGATAATCACCTTTTAGGTATTTATAAAAATATTGTTTGAATGTCAGAAGTTGATCGAAAATTAATCAATAAATTAGAAGATATTCAAAAAAGACAAAGAAATCAATATTTAAAAGATAATTCCAAAGAATATGAATACAAAAAATGAAGTGATGACCCAATTAGTACAAAAGTAAAAGAACCTCAAGTTTTATCAAGATTAATAATTGTAGGATCAGTTATTGTAACAATAATTTTTATTGCTTTAATTATTTTAACATTTACAAAGTGAATTGGTTAATATGGATAGAAAATTATTGTTAATTATTTTAGTTTTTGTTGTTGTATTATCTGTTATTATTTTTATTCACTATTTAGTCTTATTTTATAAAAACATAATAAGGTCTAAAAAACAAAAACTAAAAGTTTCAAAAAGTACAAAAATTAGATTGATTCACCAATTAAAAGAAAGTTTAAAATATTTATCTAAAACTAAAACTGGTGCTCTTATTACAATAGAAATGATTGATAAATTAGATAATTTAAGAACAGATGGTGTTATTATTGATGCAAATATTTCAAGTTCTTTAATTATTAGTATTTTTAACAAAAATACCCCATTACACGATGGAGCTATTGTGATTCGTGATAATAAAATAGTTTATGCTGCAACTTATTATAAAATAACTAAAAAATCAATTGATAATAAATATGGTGCAAGACATCGTGCTGCAATTGGAATAAGTGAGATTTCAGATTCAATTACATTAGTAGTAAGTGAAGAAAATGGAACTATAAGTTTAGTTAAAGGTGGAACCATTAGTCCTATATTTATCGATGAACTACAAGAATCACTTGTAAATATTTTTAAAGATTATTAAGCTTAATTAAGAAAAAGAAAAGAGGTACTATGAAAAATGAATTATCATTAACACAACTTCGTAATGCCCTTCAATATAAAAATATTCATTTAATTAGAAAATTTGTTGATGAAACACCAAATGCAACAATAGCAGATACTATTGAACAATTAAATGAATATGAAAGAGTGTTTTTTTTCAGAATTATTAAACCAAAAGACAGTGGAGAAATTTTTTCTTATTTAGAACATGATATTCAAGAATCAATTATTAAATCTTTTACTGATAAAGAACTTGAATACATTTTAGATGATTTATATTTAGATGATATTGTTGACTTAATTGAAGAAATGCCTACTAATATTTCTCAAAAAATTTTAAGTCATGTTAAAGATAAAGAAGATAGAAATAAAATTAATAAACTTTTAAAATACAATGATGAGAGCATTGGTTCTGTGATGAGTGTTGAATTTATTAAATTAAACAAAGACATTACTTGTTCAAAAGCAATTGAAATCATCAGAAGAAAAAGAGAAGATGCTGAAGTTGTTCATTACTACATAGTAACTGATGATGATAATAAATTAGCCGGTGTAACCACTTTAGAAGATATTGTTTTTGTTGATAGTCGAAGAGGGACATATATTTATGAAATAATGGAACCTATTCAAAGCTTAAATGTGTTAGATACAAAAGAACATGCAACATTAATTTTCGCAGACCATGATATGTCAGTTTTACCTGTGGTAAATGATAAAAACGAAGTTTTAGGTATTGTTACCTCTGATGATGTTATTGATGTTTTACATGAAGAAGCTACTGAAGATATTTATAAAATGGCTGGTATTAACTCAGAAGAAGGAATTTCATATAATAAATCAAGTATCAAACTTATTGTTAAATCAAGAATATTTTGATTAATTATTTTGATGTTAGGAAGTACTTTAAGTCAATTAGTTATCCAAATTTTTCAAGCTCAGGTTGAAGATGCTAAATCATTTTTATCTGCAGCAATTAGTAGTGCCATAGTGGTATCAATGGTTCCAGTTATAAGTGGGACTGCAGGAAATGCAGGATCACAGGCTGCAACAACAGTAACTCGTGCACTTGCATTGCAAGAAATTAAGGGTTCGAAATGAAAAGTAATAAGTAGTGAACTAAGAGCTGGTGCAATTATTGGTTTAATTTTATTTGTTGCTAATTTTATTAGGTTAATTTTATACTTTACTGCAACAGGTAATTTATTAAAACATGATGAACAAATAGGGATTGTTTTAATGTGTTTGGTAAGTAGTTTATCAATGTTTTTAGCAGTAGTTTTTGCTAAATTTGTAGGAGCTGTTGTTCCTTTAGCTGCAAATAAACTAAAAAAAGATCCAGCAGTAATGTCAAGTCCTATTCTTGCTACTTTAACTGATGCAACATCAACTATTATCTTTTTTAGCTTAGCTATGCTAATTTTCTATATTTTCTTCCATTAAATTTTAAAAAGTTAAATTTAAAAAAATTTGTTTGCTGTATAATATTACTATGCTAAAAGTTCTACTTACAAATATAAAGATTATTTTTGAAAAAAATGGTATTGCATTTTTTATGTGCACATATCGTTAATTTCATTATAAGTCCTTGTTGTAAGTTTATAAAATATAACGGATTTATAAAATATCAAAAAGTCTGTTATGGTAAATCGTATATAGTTTTAATAAAAATATCATAAAAGACTTTATTAATGATTCTATATACAAAATCTTAATTCTTGTATGTAGTCTCATACAAGTTTTTTTAAATTAAGGAAAATTATGAAGAAAAAAATATTATTAAGTTCATTAACATTATTAACAGTTTCGCCTGTTTTTGTTTTAGTTTCTTGTCAAAATAACCAAACAAACCAACAAGTGGAAAAAGAAACAGAACTAAATAAATTAGTTGAAAAATTAAAAACGGATAAAACTAAAACTCAAAGAAAAACAGAACAAGAATTAACAGACTTAAATAAAAAATTAAATGATGCTAATCAAGAAAATTTAAATTTTGAAACTAAGAATGCAGAATTAAACGAAAAATTAGAAGAATTATCAAAAGAAGTTGAAAAATTAAGTGGTACAAAAATTCAAAGAAATCAAAAATCTGCAAAAGATTTATTTTTAATAATAACTAATTTTTTAACAGAAGATTTACCAAATGCAATAAAGCTACAAAATCCTACAAGTTTTGAATCTAATAGTGATTTATTTAACAGAATTAAAAGTAGTGTTTTAGATACAAAAGAAAATTTAAAAGATACTCCTGAAGATTTTGCTAATTTATGAACTTGAGAAAGTGCTATTTTATTTACTTTAAACAGAGCTAGCTTAGTAAATGACTATATTGATGATCCAAGAAATCCTGTTACTGTTATTACTCCAAAATCTCCATATATGGATGATTTATTTAATTGAAGAATTCATGATTTAGAATTAATTATTGATCAAGTAAATAAAAATACTTATGAGCAAAATGAAAAAGAAAAGATTTTAAAACAATTACAAGAAATCAAACAAGAATATGAAAATGCAAAAAACAATTCTTCATTACTTTCACACCAGATAAGTAGTTGATATAAATTAGAGCAAGAATCAGAACAAGGTGTTGTTGGTAAATTTATAAACCTAAAATCAGAACACAATAGAAGTTTACTTCCATCACTTAAATTACCTCAATTTAAAATTTCTCTATTCCCTGTTTATAAACAAATTATTGATGAAGATTTTAAAGAAAAAACTAAAAATAAATTATCTTCATTATTAAGAGATTATCAATTTTTATTAAATAACAAAGCATCTTCATTTATAAATTCAGTTTCTTATGACCGTTTAAATAAGAAAATTAAAAAAGTAGCATTAGAACTTTCTGCAGCATTATTATCTAATAACATTGATTATTTTAACGAATTTCAAGTGTGAAAAGATGTAGATACATTCGTATTAGATGCTAAGAGCATTTTATTAGAAGCATTTTTTGTGGAAACAGATAAGAAAAAAATGCAAATGGATGAAGAAGTAGATAATCAGCTAAATGAAACAAAAGATGGTAGTTTAGCAAAAGAATTTAAAGAAACATATGAAGCAAAATCTAAACTAAAAAATAATGAAGCTAAATACCTATACAAAGACTTTTATACAAAATATAATAAATTAATTAATAATATCAAAAATGATTCTCACAATGATTACACTCAATCTTTTGATAGATATACTAAGTATTTAGTTTTAAAAAGAGAATTAGAACTTGCAAAACAAATTATTAATTTACACACTGATTTAAATGAAGATTTAGATAATGTTGATTTAAAAGAATTACTAAAATGAGATAATTCAGCTAAATATGATAATCAAATCAGAACAGCTCAAAAAAATAAAGAAAGAGATGAAGAATCTTATACTCAACAAAAAGAAAAAATCAATGAATTAATTGTTGAGTTTGATGAAGAAAATGACCAAGCTAGTGACTATATAGAAAGTGCTTCTGAAAAAGCCAAAGAAATTTCTGAATTATTTATTACAAACTTTGATCCAACCATTGATGAGCATAATAATGTCAAAGGAATTTGAGGTCATATGTATGGTGATTACAACTCAAATAAAATAATTAATTTAATGAGAGATTACAATAAATTAGTTCAAACAATTAACAAAAATTATAAAGATGATCAATATGATGAAGATGAATTAAAACAAAAAGCCAAAGAAATTTTCACTTCATCTCAAAACGTTAAAAAAATTCTTTTTGGTGATGAAAATGACCAACAAGATGATGATAATTTATCAATTTATGGAAAATTTAATAAAGCACATGAAGATTTTAATTATGGTGAAGTAGATACTACTGTATATGATTCACAAGTATCAATAATTCGAGATTATCAAGAATTATTAAATTATCTAGCAAATTTTGCAAATCAAGATAAGGATGATATTGATACAGAAAAATTAACTAAAGAATTACAAATTAAAATTCAATTTATAAAACTTAAATTATCAGAACTTGAAAATATTTATACTGAACAAGGAAAATGAAAAGATTTAAGTAGCGCTGAAGAAGAACAAATGAAGTTATTAGATTCTGTAAAAGATACTTTAAAAACTAATTTAATGGAAATACAAGAAGTGATTGAAGAATTAATTACTCCTAGTGATGAAAATGAAGAATTTGAAATAGATGGTGATAAATTAGTTGAATTAGCAGAAAAAGCAAATGAATTTTTAACAAGTATTGGAACACTATATGATGGTTTTTCTCCTCTAACTTCTTTATATGAAACTACAATATCAGATTATGAAACAAATATTAGAAGAGCAACAAAGAAAAAAGAAAATATTCCTCAAACAGCAAAAATTCTTTCAGGTCAAGAAATATTTGTTTTACTTCGTTATTGAAAAAATACCCAAGAAACCAACTTTAATAAAATACTTTTAGATGATAAAACTTATCAAGATAAAGAATTAGCAAAATTTTTACATCAGGAAACAAAATTTGCTACTCAAACAAGAGAAAGTTATAGAAATATTTTAAAAGTTGATGGTTCAGAAAATAGTTTTGATGTTGAGGAACAAGAAAACCAAGAAACACCAATTACTGCAAAAACAATTTATCAAGAATTTAATGACTTAGAAACTAAATATGCTAAATCATTATTAACATGATTTAAAGATCATTCTGAAAATAATAAAAACGATTTATTAGAAACACGTAAAAAATACTATGAATATTTAAATTCTTTTAAAGATAAAAACATTTATTTATCAAATAGTTATATTAGATTTGGGTCAGATTTATATATTTATGATGAAAATGAACCTGATGAACATGTAGTTGCTGCTCATTTCTTAGACTTTTATATAAAAACACAAGCAGTAACTGACATAATGGAAAATTTATATGAAAAATACATTAAATAATTAAGTGAGAAACAATGAAAAATAAACAACCAAACAATAACCTCAAAAAATCATTCAATTGAAGAACAGTTGTATGACCTAAATATGTAATATCACTTGCAACAATAGCTTTAGCATCTGCTATAACTATTGGAATTTTAAAATACAATTCAACACTTTCAAATTTACAAGAAGGTTTTGAAAATAATTTATTAAAAAATAAATTCGTAGATCCTAAAGTTGGTGCTAAATTAACATTTGTTAATAGTGACAAAAATCGTGACATTGCTGCATTTGATCCTGCAAAAGGAGAAAATGGTCAAGTTTTCTATAAAGATAAATGAATTGAATACAATGATTTTCTAAAACAATATTATGAAAAAAATCACGCAATGCCATTTTTAAATATTAAATATGGTATGTTTGATTTTTATAATGAATATATTGAAGCTGTTAGTGCAAAAGATTTTTATGAATTTACGCAATGATTTATGCATAATGTTTCATGAGGACCTGAAATTATTACACTAAAAGAATTTTCTATTGTTAAAGGGGTAGAACTACAAGGAAATAATATAACTTTAGGTTCACACTCTAATCAAGATAAAGAATATACAACAATTAAATTTTTCCCTGATGCTTTCTTTGGTTCAATTCCATTACATAGTACTTTAAGTGGACCAGGTAATGCAAGTGATTCGCTTTTATATAGAATCAATAAAAAGTTATTGACTTTTCCAGAATTACAACAATTTTTAGATAATGTAAATGAATATAACTCATTTACTAATATTTCTAATGAAACAGTTAAACAACAAACTTTTAGAACAATTAGTGATAAAAGAAATTTAATTGGAAAAGAAGTATTTGTTGTTAAAGGTGATTTTAAAGAAAAATTAACAAAAGAAGCTTATAGTTCAATTGAAAAAATTAGATTAGAATCTAAATCAGATTATATTTCTTTAGTGTATGCAAATTCAGAACAAGAAGCTAAAGAAAAATTTGCAGAATATGTAAAAAAATATTCATCAACTGATAAATTTGATACTTTAAAAAATTATAAAAATTTCACTTTTGAAAAGAAAAAAATTATTAATGTTCTTAAAAGAGAAGATGATATTTCATTAAATTTAGGTTTTAGTGATAAACGTTTAACAATAATTTTTGAAGATGGAAAAAATTTAATTCTTTTTAACGATATTGAATCTGTAGAATACAAAGAAGAAAAAGATAATGATTCTAATTATGTTAAATACCAAAATGTTGAAAGTGTGGAACAAGGTTTAGATCATAATAAGAAAGCATTTAGTAATTTATCATCAGATATATCTTCAATTTTTACAAAATCTTTATCAAAAAATAGTTATTTAACTAAAGAAGATTTCAATAAATTTGAAAATTATGTAAGAGATTTAGATAAATCAAAAGAAATTCAAGATCTAATTATTTCAAATAATAAATTAATTCAAAAATCAGGTCAAAAATACAAAACAGAACTTCAATTATATAAAGAAGATAAACAAAAAAGTATTGAAAAATTAGCAGAACTAGATAAAGAATTAAAAGCAAAACAAGCACAAAAAGTTGAATTAGAAGCTGCAATTTCTTCTGAGACAGATGATCAAGCAAAAGAAAATAAAAATTATGAATTATACAAATTAGCAATAGAAATTGAAAATATAAATTTAAAAATTTATCAATTTACTGATGCTCAAAAACTTTCTGAAGATAAAATAACTGAATTAAATAGCTTAATTCCAACTGATGAACAAGTTGCTGAAGCTCATAAAAACATTATTGAACTTTCAAAACAAGATAAAGACTTAAATTTAGAAACTAAAAAACAAGAAATACTGAAAATCCTTAAAAAAGGATTATTTGAACCTGAACAATTAAAAGCTTTAATTGGTTTATATAAACTAAATTCAGTTGTTGTAGAATCAGAATTTAATAAAGATAAAAATGATTTTGCTTCAATTGATGAAAAAGTTGAATATATTAAAAAATTACATAATTTTATTATAAATTATCGTCCTCAATATAAACAATATAATGAAATTCTTAGCGGAGATATTTATGCACAACTTCAAAAAGAAGATGACAAGTATATTTTATACTCAGCTGATTTAGGATATACTCCAATTCAACTAATTGCAGTTGATGAATTATTAAAATTATCAAAAGATTATCAAATTAATTGACGTGAATATTCAAACCTAAATGGATTTATGCGTTCACAAAAGGATGATAATCCTAAAGGTTTTTATTTATATTCAAAAAATATTCATTCAATTGAAAATGATTTTAGTACTGAAGATTTAACTATTAAAAAATATGAAAATTATCAAGAATTAGTTAAGGATGTTGATAATTATCTAAACAATGAAATTAAAAAACCTGAAGATACCCAAATACAAGATAGATATTCAAATATAAGAAGACAATTAACTGAAGAAAAAGCCAAAACCGATGAATTATTTAAAGATCCATCGACTGTAACTGATGCAACAACTAAAGCTGCTATAATATCATTACAAAAAGCATTTTCCATTGCAAAAAAACAAAAACTTGCAATAGATCAAGAAAAACAAATTCAAACAAAAGAAAACACTGAACAAAATAAAGTTCAAGAAATTGTAAAATCTTATAAAGACAACCCAGAATTAATTCAAAAAGAAAAAGAAATTAAAGATAAAATTTCTAAAACCAATTTAGATGATTTATTTTCAGAATTTCAAAAAGAACAAGAAAAAGTAACTGATTTAACAGAAGAATATAATGAAGATATTCAAGCTTTAATTCGTATTATTACATTAAAATCATTTGTTGACTATACCGATGATAAAGGTGAAAAAAGTTTATATAAAGAAATTGAAAATATTATTATAAATGACGATGTGTTATCAACTCATATTGATTCATTTAAAAAAGCAATGGATAATATTGATAATTTAAGACAAACTGTTCAAGAATCAAGAGATACTTACAAAATTAAATTATCTATTATCTTAAAAAATATATATGCAATTTTTAGTAAAATAGCAACCATAAATTCTAATTTACAAGCAGATTATGATGATTATGCAAAAATAAGATCAAATCTTTATGATCAAAAAATAAATGAAATTATTAAATCAATTTCTGATGCTGATTTTTCTGATCCAAAATTTAATGTTTACATGGAACAATTAATAGAAAAATCAAATAATGAAATTGAAACATTTAATATTGAAAATGAAAACTTTAACAAAAATTTAACTCAAACTTTAACCAATTTCAAAAACTCACTTGATTATTTTAGAGAATTAGACAAAACATACTCAACAAATAATTTATCAGAAGTAATTACTGATTATTATTCAATTGTTTCTAATCCTATTTTTAAAAAATTGGGAAATTATGGTGATAGTGAAGGTCAAGAACGAAAATTCATTGGTACATTATTTAATTTTATAATTTCATATCAACACAAAAAATATGAAAAATATACAAATTTAATTGAAGAACAAGAAAAAGAAATTGAAAATCTAAAAGAACAACTTGATGATGAAAAAATTTCTGAAGCCAAAAAAATAGAGATACAAAAAGAAATTGTTAATTTACAAAATCAAATTCATTTAAATAAAGATTTAGCATCTTCAACTCATTATGAAGATGGAGATTATTACTCAGAACTTGCAAATATTCAAGAATTAGCAGATGCTTGAGAATATGAAGATTTTGAAGAATCTGGTGAATTTGAATATGATTTTGAAGATCAAGATTTAGCAGATAGAAATAAAACATTAATTGATAAAATGAATGCTGATGTAACAAAATATACACGTTCAAGAGATAGACTATATGATTCAATTAAAGAGTATAATAATCAACCTGCAAAATTAATTGAATCACTTTATACAAAAGCTGATTTATTTGAAAAAAGTAATCAAAAATACAATGAAGCTATAGAAGCAGCTGCAAAAGCGGCTAAAGAAGTAAAAAGAGTTTATACAAGACAATCGATTTTATTAGATAGTTTATTTCAAGATAAAGGACAAGAAATTTCAAATAATAATCCTCTAGTAGTTGCTAAATCAAAAATTGATTTATTAAATAAATTAACCAAATTAGGTATTGTCAAAAATGATACTGATGTTAATGAATTTGCAAAACACTACATTTTTAATGTTGAATTAAATGACATTAAAAAAGAAAATACTACTTTAACTTTTACTCTTAAAAATATACAAAAAAGAAATGGTGAAATAGTAACTAGCCAAGATGCTTCAACATATTTAAATACTAAATTCATCAAATTTAAAGTAGATGCTAATGTTAGTGATGCTGTTGGTGATACAACATTAGAACAAGTAAGAGAATTATTAGATGTAGCAGGTTATAAAGCTGTTATCCAACCTTATTCAATTAAAGAAGAAGGAAGCAAAATTATAATTGATGATAATGGTGAAACTAAAACTGTTCCTACATATAGTATTTTTGTAGAAGCATATGATGGATTTACCAAAACATTATTAAATAAAGTTCCATGAGTTGGAGAGTATTTAGAAGGAGAACATTTAGTTACAAATTTAAATGAAAAAGGTGAATTTGAATACAAATTAGAAAAAGGTTCATATTTAGGTTTAGATCCTGATTCTCGGATTGGTTTATGAGCAGTTCTTGCAATGAATGATCCTAATTTTAAAGGTATTGCAGTTGATTTTCTAAAATTTGTTGCAGCACACGAATATGGACATCATATGACATTAAATGCAGCTCAAGATTTAGGAGATAAAGGACAAAAACCATTATATGGTTCAGCTTTAGTTCCTGGTTCAACTCCTAATATCAATAACTATTACTCAAGAAATGTTTTAGATTTATATTTAAAAGCAAGAACACACTTAGGTTTAAACTCTTCTCCACTTTTAAATGAGCCAAATGTTGTTTCTGAAAACAATGAAGGTGAATACTTATTATATAATCAACCTAAAAAGAATGAACAAGGTGAAATTGTTATAAATAAAGATACAGTTGAAAGCGGAAACGATATTTGAGGATATAAAGTAGGTAGTTCAGATCTTAAAAATGCGATGGAAAATAGTAAGCGTCGTTTCTTACAAACTTATGAAGGATTAGTTAAAGCAACTGAAGAAAGACGTAAAGAAAATGGTATTAATAATAAAGAAGATCAAAAATGATTACAAGTATTTGATCTTTGATTAATGAATACATTAGATCAAAACTCAGGAACATTAAATCCAACAAAATATTCAGATGACCAATTCCCAGTGAAATACATGATTAAAGATAAAGATGGTAAATTGAAATTTACAAAAGCTTCTTTAGATATGTTAAGTGGAATTTTAAAAGATGGCCAAGGTAATTTCATTCAATTTGAAGATAGAAGTGGTGAACTAGTGCCAAAAATTGTTGAAGGTAGTTGAGATTCTGATAGTAAAGAATATAACAACATTTCAAAAATATTAGTGTTTAATAAAGATGGAAGTCCAGTTATAAACGTACCTTTAAATGTAGATTTTAATAATCATAATGAAGATGAAAATCCATATGATCAAACTGGAGAAAGAAACGCAAACATAACTAAAAAATACATTAATGATAAAATAAAAGAAATTGAAGATACTATTAAATCATTAATTGTAAAAGAATTTAGTATTAATGGTTGAGATTTTAGTACCACTAATACTTCAATTGAACCAAAAACAATTATTGCATATCCTTCATATGCTGAAATATTTACATCAGCAAATAAAAACTATAATTTATCAATTTTAAAACCATATATTGATCATTTACAATCTAGAAATAGAGAAACAGCAACAATTACACCTGAGTATATAGTTGCTAAATATTATGCAGATGATGGAACAGTTTTAAGAGATAGAATTCACCACATTGGTGATTCAAAAATTAGAGATGTTTTACAAGAAGATTTTTATTTAAATCCATTCGAAGAAAAAGGTAAAGATAATACAACATTTACTGATATATTAATTTCAATGTATTTAGCAGAAGGAGAAACATATCCAACTCTTGCAGCTGGAGCAAAACAAGTTTTATGATTAGATAAAGATACACAATATTTACCTAACGTGAAATTAGAAAATGCATTTACAGACGGATTTTTAATTGATACATTTAATAAACAAACATTAAAACAAATCAATCAATTACCTTTATTAAATTGATATGGACCATATACAAGATCATTAATTGGTATTGATATCAAAAATAATAGTTACTTAACAGTAAATGCAAATGATGAAATAGTTTCAGAAAATCCTCAAGTTCCAGGATATCCAGCCTTCTGAGAAATGAAGTCTTTAAAAATTAATAAAAATACTCTTGCAAAAGATCCATTGAATTCTTTATTTGATAGTTACTATCTTTTAAAAGATAATAAAAAATTATTTGATTTTGATCTAAAATTTTTAAATTATAATGATTTCTTTAATTTTGCAAGTGTTGATACTTTAAGAGCCAAATTAGATTCACAAGCTAAAGTTGTAAACTGAGATATTGATTACGTTGAATCTAAATTTGATATTGATAAATTTATAAAAGGTTTAAAATTAGCATTATCACTTGATAATAGCTTATCTACTTCAGATAAATTAAAACTAAATAAATTATTAAGAGATAACAATCGTCAAGAAATAGCCAATGAAATAATGAGAAGATTTACTGAATCTAAATTAGCATTATTTATAAAAGATATTCCATTATCTACAATTAAACAAAAAATTGAAGAAAATAAAGACAATCAACTAAGATATGCTTGAATTTTTGATAAAGATTTAGGTTATGCAACATTTAAATCAGAAGATGTTGTTGTTGGTAAAGATAATTTAGATGAATCTAAATGAGAAATGCCAGTGCAACAATTATTAAATACATATGATGAATTTGCAAAAGAAAATAATGTTTCTTTAGATAAATTCTCATTATTTGATGATTTAATTTTAGATAATAAAACACAAATGTATTCAACACAACTTTTATATAACTTTAGATTATCAAAATTTGGTATGGATAGCATTTTATTATCATTTACAAAAGGTATAACTAAAAAACTAAAACCAACAGAAGATGTTGTAAATTACTTTAAAACTAAAACAGAACGTAAATTTAATGAATTTTTCTCAGATTATACTTATTCATTTGCTGAAGTAATTAACCGTGATAATTTACAAATAACTTATTCACCTTCAACTTCAGAATTTAGAAATTTACCAAGTTTTATTACTAATGTAAGTGAAGCTACAACAGGTCTTGAATACGTTGTAGATGGTCAACCAACAGCTAAATGAAAAGATGCATTAATTCAATTCAAAGGGGAATCAAAACATACAATTCAAAACACAATTGTTGATTATGAACAAAAATTAGATAATGAATTAAAACTAAGAGCTAATAAATTGAATCTAGATTACAGACCAAATGATATGGCCAATGTAGATAATTTTTCAAGTGATCAAAATAAAAATTCAAATTATCTAGGTCAATTTAAATCAATTAACAATGGTTGATTTAAAGACCGTTGATACCGTGATATGTTGAATTTTAGATTATATGATGATGAAGGTATACCAATAGTTGATGATACTATCAGAATTAAAGATTTAGAAGGTAATGTTGTAAATAATAGAGCAAAAGCATATTGAGAATACTATATTCAATCACAAGGGGTAGGACACCGTAATATTTCAAACATTTGAAGACACACTGATAAAGATGCAGTTGCAATGTTTGGATATTTAAATGCAGAAGATGCTAAAAAAGTTAATTACTTAGTTTTTGAAGATATTCAAACTCATGAAAGAAAAACTTTAAAAATTAATAAAGAATTTAGTAGTAATATGTTCTATTACAAAACTCAAAATATTAACAATGAAAATGATATAAATGCACGTCATTGATTAAAAGATGAAGCTTATGATTATACAGATTCAAACGGATATCATAAAGGAACAGGATTTGTTGCTTGAGTAAGTGATTATGCAATTATGTCTAATTATCAAAATAAATTATTAGAACCAAATCATGAATACAAAATATATTTCTCAGATTCAGAAGCTGGAAATATCACCTTAAAAATGGATTTAGGTAAAAACCAAAGTGTTTCAGAAAATGGTAAAACATTTTCTCAAGCACCAACATCAATATATTTAAAAGAAATTGATGGACAACAAGTACCAGTATTACATGTAGGCGTACAATTTAACGGAACAAAATAAGGAGAACAATGAAAGCAAAAAAATTATTATTATTTACTTTGCCAGTAGCTACACTTGCTTTACCTGTAACAGTTATTGCATGTAGCAATGAAAATTCTAATGATACGATTTTAAATAAAGTTAGATCTATTCGTAAAGATTATGATTTAGGATTAGCAACTGATCCTATTAACTCATTAAATTATATTAAGTACCCTTCTGTTAATAAAATACTGCCTTCATTAGTGGAATCACCATTAAAAAATGGACCTAATGAAGCTATTAAACGTCTAGCTAATATTCCTAAAATGAATTTAGGTTTATACCAAACTTCAGAAGATGGAACATTAGATACATATTTAGAAGAAAATCCTAATCCTGAAAATTCTGGTCAATTTTATTCATTAGATAACTTTGGTTCTGCACCAGGAACAATTGCAACTGATCAAACTGAATATCTTTCAGTTAATTCTGTAGTTACTCCATCAAATAAATTTTTATCAAGTAATATTTTATTAAATGATGGGCAAAGCAAATGAAGTAATGGTGATACAGTTACTGCTGATGATTATATTGATGCAATGCACTATATTTTAGATTTAGAAACAGGTTCACAAAAAGTAACAACAATGTTACAAAGAAAATTTAAATCTTCAAGTGAAATGATTGAAGCACAACAAAGATATATTCAAAAACATAATGTAGCTTTTAAAAATCCATTTGCTTATCCACCTATTAAAAAAGAAAATGGCAAATGAGTATATGATGTCTTTAATCCAAATTACAAACCATGAGCTAGTCAAAATGAAAATGATGAAGAAGATGTCAAAATAATTAAAGAAACAGCTTTAAATTTAGGATTCTACTCAGGAAGAATGTATTGAAACTTATCAAATTATGAAGTTTTAAGCGCTATTCCTTATTCACCTGATTTTGATTTTGAAGCAGATGAAACAATTTTAATGTTACCTAATCCAGAATATTCACTTAAATTACATTCTGAAGAAGAACTTCAAGATATAGCACAAAGAATTCCAACAAAAGTTAAAAAATATTTATATTTTGATCCAAAACAAAAACCATCACAAGAATTTAAAAAATTATTAAATCAATCATATGAATTAAAACATAAATTAGGATCTATTTCTTATGATCCAGATAATCCTCAAATTTATACAGAAGCAGTTAATAAACTTTATAAAAATTTAGTTCCAAACGGTCAAACTACATTAAATAATGATTTTGTAAAAAGATTAGAACCTAAAAAATATATGCAAAATAGAGTTTTAGCTCTTGATGAATATACTTTAAGAATTGCATATGATGAATATCAACCAACAACCATTAATAATGCATATCAAGATATAAATTCTATGATAGTTCCAATTAATAGATTATTTGTTGAATCTATTGGTGGAATTAGAGAATTTGGACTAAAAAAAGAAAACTTCTTAACAAACGGGCCTTTTGATATTGATGATTTAGTTTTAGGACCACAAGGATATTTAGAATTAACAAAAAATAAACAATATTATTCAGCATCTAAAACTATTAGTAATAAAATCAAAATTTATTTCTCAAATGATGCAAACATTAATTCAACAATGTTTGATGAAGGATATATTTCAACTACAAGAATTCCATCAGTTTTACAATGATCTTATTGATCTGATTTAAATAAACGTAAATATATGAACAAATCAACTGGATTTGGAACTATTGCTTTAGCATTTAATTTAGATAAAGAAACAAATGGTGATTCTTATGTTAATGATATTAATTTAAGAAATGCAATTTATTATGCAATTAATCGTAATGAAATGTTAAATATAGTTGGATGGAGTACATCATTTCCAGTTATAACTTGAACTGCTTTTGGTCAAGCCTCTTCAAGTTTTGGTGATGCAGTTGAATCTGGTTTTGATCACGACTATATGTATACTAAATATGGAAATTATCCAGAAAATGAAAATGATGAAAATAATTATTTAAATTCATTTATTTACAAAAAAGCAAAACCTCTAGCTCGAGAAAAAAAATGAGGTATTCCTATTCCAGTTCAAAACTATACACATATTGATCATATTTCTAAAACAATGCGTTTTGAAACAGTAGATAGAACAGATAAAGGATATCATCCAGAAGTTGCTAGAAAATTTTTAGATGAATTTAAAAAAGATCACCCTGATTTAAAACAAGTTACTTTAAAATATATTTCAAACTCAACTGATGAACAAAAAAATGCTGGATTAGCGATAAAAGACTTTATGAAAAAAGCATTTGGCGATTATATTCAAATTGAAATTAAAAACTTACCCGAAAATGTTTATGAAGATTGAAGAACTACAGGTAAATATGATTTACTATATCGTAACTTTGATGCATTTGGAAGTGATATATACTCATATATAAGAGTTTTCTTAAAACCAGATGAAATTAAATCAGAGCAACAAAAAACTACCGGATTTAGAAATAATCCTGCAGGTAGTTGAACCTATCATGAATTCTTTACCAAATTAGGTTACTCACGTGATGAAAATAATAATTTAGTAATTAAAAACTCAGAAGATAAAAAGAAAATTGAAGAATTAAAACAAAGATTAAGAATTTTAGGAACAAAACCAAACCATCCAGATGTTTGGGATAAAATTGTTGATCTTTCTGTAATGTACAATAATGAAGATATTAATGAATACACAAAACGTCATATGAAATTCTTAACAAGTCAATTTACTGATGAAGAAAAAGAACAAGGATGAACTGAAGTTATTGCTTTTTCAGTAATTGCTGGATTTGAAAAAATAGTAAGAGAAGCTGCACCCGTTATACCTTTAATGGAAGTTGATACTTATTGAGAAGTAACTCGTATAAATGGTTCAAGTAGTTTATATACTTACTCACTTCAATATGCTTATGATGTTTTAAATCCACCAGTAGCAACATTACCAACATTAATTAAATAGGAGACATATGAAAACAAATATCACAAAACTACTCAAAGAAAAAAAATTGACTTTTATGAGTTCAAAAACTGTTGAAAAACCTTCTTTTGTTGATTTTGCTCAAAAAATTAAACCAAAAACTTCAAAAGTAAGAGATGTTTTTAATTTTCAATCACAGTTGCTACGTTCATTAAAAAGATTATTTATTATGGTGTTTGAGTTTTTTACCATTGCTTGAATCGTTGTTACAATTACATTTTTCTTAATTAATTCTATTCCGGGTTCAACAACACTTACAAGTGGTTTAGATGAAACATCTAAAAAAGCCATTGAAGCCACATATGGATTAGATAAACCATTATTCGATCGATATTTAATTTATTTACAAAACTTATTCAAAGGTGATTTTGGAATTTCATATTCTGTTTTCCCTGGACAAAGTATTAATGACTTTGTTTGAATTAGATTTTATAAATCATTTTTAATTGGGATATTTTCAGTTATGCTAACTTTAATAATTGGAATTCCAGTAGGAGTTTATGTAGGTATGAATCCTGATAAATTACCTGATCATATTGCAACTGTTGTGGTTTCAATCTTTTCATCAATTCCATCACTTGTATTTGCTTTATGATTATTATTAATTGGTAGAACATTACATATTCCATATATTTATGTAGAAACTGATATAGCAACATATGTTCTTCCTGGTCTTGCATTATCACTTGGTTCAATTATTGTGTATATTAAATATATAAGAACTGAATTAAATCGTGAATTAAATTCTCAGCATGCTAAATTCTGTTATTTAAAAGGATTATCAAAATCAAGATTTGTTTGAACTCATGCTTTAAAACCTTCATTATTCCCTATTGCTACTTTCTTTCCTGTTGTTATTTTTGGAAGTTTTATAGGAAGTTTATTCGTTGAACAAATATTCTTTATAACAGGTAGTGGAGGATTGTTATTAAACGCAATTACTTCAAAAGATTACAACATTATCTTATTTATGGTGACATTATTTTCGTTAATTACAATTCTTTCATATACTACTCGTGATGCATTATATAAATTAATAGATCCACGGGTAAGAAGGAGTTCAAGATAATGAAATTCTTTAAAAAACAAACACATGTTTCACCAAATAATGAACACGGAAAAGCATTAGCACCTAATAAATTTATTCAACCAATTAATTATAAAAAATGAGAAATTATTGGTAATTTATTAGAATATCATGAATCACATAACATCAAAAAGCAACAAAATAAATGAATAGAACTATTTTATAGATTTTCAAGAAGTTTTGCTGGTGTATTTGGAATGGTATTATTTCTTTCAATTGTAATAAGTGCAATATTTATTCCATTTTTTACAAAAAGTCCTGACACTTTACATATTGAAAATAAATATCAAGGATTTTTTGAAGGTAATTCAATTTTTGGAACAGATTATTTAGGAAGGGATTTATTTGCTCGTTTATGATGAGGACTTAGATACTCACTTGCACTTGCATTAGTAACTACTATTATTCAAGTTTTTGTAGGTTTATTAATCGGAATTATGATGGGTCATTTTAGAATGTTTGATATTGTTATGACTTATATTATTAAAATAATTTCAAACGTTCCTTCAATTATTATTTTAATTGTTATAACAATAGTTTGACAACCTACATTCTGAGTTATAGTTTTTGCTCTAACATTTACTTCATGAACACATATAGCAAACCAAATGCGTTCACAAGTTTTAAGAGCTAAATCATTTGAATGAGTTTCAGCTTCAAGTGTTTTAGGAACACCAACATATAAAATATTATTAAATTATTTACCTGTTGTTATTCCTTTATTAGTTACTGAAATAGTGTTTCACATTCCTGGTGTTATATTAAGTGAAACATCACTTGCATTCATAGGTTTAAGTATTGATATACCAACACTAGGAAACTTAATTTCTGAAGGTGCAAAAGTATTTACAGCTTATCCAAGATATGTTTTATTACCTTCAATGATGTTAGTTTTATTAACAACAACCATTCAATTAATTTCAACAAGTATTCAAGATTCATTATTAAGACAAAGATAGGTAAAAAATATGAAAAATAATATCCAAACAAATTGACAAAATCTTTCATATCAAGAAAAAATTGAATACTATGATGAAGTTTTACAAACAACATTAAAAACAGAAGCCAATTTAAATAAAAATAGCTATACACCAATTTATCCTGAAGTAATTAAGAAATTAGCAAAGCCACATCCTAAAAATTTATTAGAAGTAAGAAAAGATAAAAATAAATCTTTTGTAAGAAATACAGTTGATTTATGAAAAAATTGAATTAATAAAACACAAAAATTATTCACTTTCAAAAAAAATTCTAATCTTTTTGATTTTCAAAAATATATTGATAATAGCACTGAAGATGTGATTTTAGGTAATAAATTTAAAGTTGCAGCAGAAATTAATGATATTTATTTAACTTTTAAAAACCCAGCCAATCCCAAGGAAAAAAATCTAGTTTTAAGAGGACCAAGTATAAAAATTTATGAAGGTAAAATTCATGCTATCATAGGTGAATCTGGTTCTGGTAAATCAGTTATTACTTCGCTTTTATATGGTTTAACAGGTAATAATGCAATTATTGAATCAGGAAGTGTGAAACTTTATGGTTTAGAAGTACATAATTTCAACTTATATAATTGAGAAAAATCAAAACTTAGAGGAAGAATAGTTAGTGCAGTGTTTCAAAACCCAATGTCAATTTTAGATCCAACAATGAAAGTAGGAAGACAAATTACAGAAGGTATGTTAATAAATAAAATCGTTAAAACTAAAAAAGAAGCAGTTTCAGAAGCAATTAAATATTTAGAAATGGCTAAAATATCTAATCCTAAAAAAGTTATGAATTTATATCCTCATGAACTTTCAGGAGGGATGATACAAAGAATAGCTATTGCTGCTATTGTTTCCTTAAAACCAAAAATTTTAGTAATGGATGAACCTACTACTGCACTAGATCCTACTGTTCAAGCTTTAGTTTTAGATATTATTAGAGAATTACAAGAAACCTTTAATATCGCAATAGCATTTATTACTCATGACTTAGGAATTGTTGCATCGATTGCTGAATTTATTAACATTATGTATGCTGGTCAAATTATTGAATCAGGTACTTGTGAAGAAGTTTTAATGCATCCTCAACATCCGTATACTTGAGGTTTAATTTCATCAATGCCTGATTATAATAATGATGAAAGATTAAATGTTATTAAAGGAGCAGTTCCTTCATCATTAAATGAAATTAAAGGTGATGCATTTGCAATTAGAAATGATTATGCACTAGGTAAAGACCTTGAAGAAGAATCAGATTTTTACTACATTTCACCAACTCATTATGTGAAATCAAGTTTATTAGATAAAAATGCTCCACACTATTTACCACCTAAAATTATTCAAAATCTATGAAAAAGATATTTCAATAGATTACACTATCTTCATGAAGATATTTTTGTAAACCAATCAGATTATCAAAATGATTTAGAAAAAATGCATAAATATAACTTAGAAGTTACAAATTTAATTAATAGTGAGGTTCAAAATGGACAAGACTAAGAAGTATTACACTGAACAAACACGTTTTGGTAAAACTATTTATCGTGAAATAAGACCTGGAACTGAAGAAATGTTAAATTCAGTTGACAAACCAACTATTATTGAAATTAGAAATATGGATGTAACTTATGGATATGGTTCAAAAGCTTTTCAAGCACTGAAAGATTTTAATTTAAACATATATAAAGGTGAAGTCTTAGGTTTAGTAGGTGAATCGGGAAGTGGAAAAACTACTGCAGGAAGAGCTATTATTGGTTTAACTCCTCATAGTTTTGGTCAAATTAAAATATTAGACAAAGTTGTACCTAAAAATTTACATAAAGTTTGAAAATGAACTAAAAAGGGTAAAGACATAGTTGATTTTATGGTTAATAAAGTACAAATGATTTTCCAAGATCCAACTAATAGTTTAAATCCATTTAAAAATGTAGAATACATTATCAGTGAAGGTTTAACTAACACAAATAATTCAAAAGCAATTTATTTATATAACTTTGATCAACAAGCTAAAAAATTAATTTATTCGCATTTATCTAAAGATTCTCACCCTCAATTTTTTGATAAATTTGAAATGGATTTAGAAAAATCACTTACCAGTAATGATTTAGCATTTACTACTTTTTATGAAGATTTTTATAATCAAATAATTTCATTAAATAATAGTGAATTAACTACATTATTTAATGAATTAAAACAAGAACGTGAAAATGCTAACAATATTACAGAAAAAGAAGCTAAAAAAAATCTAGTG
Organism: Mycoplasma miroungirhinis; assembly: GCF_013008815.1. Classification (GTDB taxonomy): domain Bacteria; phylum Bacillota_I; class Bacilli_A; order Mycoplasmatales; family Metamycoplasmataceae; genus Metamycoplasma; species Metamycoplasma miroungirhinis. The sequence continues at coordinate 47,963 of NZ_CP053097.1, forward strand.
TTAGACATTTTAAAATCAGTTGGTTTAGATGATTCAGTTTTAAATAGATATCCATTAGAATTTTCAGGAGGTCAACAACAACGGATCGGAATTTGTCGTGCTATTATTTTACAACCACAACTTTTAATAGCAGATGAGCCAATTTCTGCACTTGATGTTTCTATTCAAGCTCAAGTTATTAATATTTTTAAAGAATTAAAACAAAAATATAATTTAACTATTTTATTTATTGCCCATGATTTAAGAATGGTTGAATATATTTCAGATCGTATTGCTGTTATGAATAAAGGTACATTATTAGAAGTAGGTTCAACTAAAGAAATTATTAAAAATCCTCATCATCCATACACTCAAAGTTTATTAGATGCTGTTCCTTCAATTGAAGCTCAAAGAGGTTCATTAGTTGGTAAAGCATATAATCCTTTAGTTCATGACTATGATGAAGATAATCAACCTAAATGACAAAAAATTTCTAATAATCACTTTGTTTTAGCAAACGATGAAGAATTTCCTACATTTAAGGAAAGTGCAAAAAATTATAAATCTAAAATAATTAAATAGCAAAAAAAATCAAGATCGTTTTGACCTTGATTTTTTAATGCAATAAAAATTTCTTTATAACTTTATTTAAACGATATAAATAATCAATAATAGCTTCACCTAAACCATTTTGTTCAACACTAGAAGTATGGTATTTAGCTTGTAATTTTACTACTTGAGGACTATTTGCCATTGCATATGAATAACCACATATTTTTAACATATCCACATCATTTTTACTATCACCTGCACAAAATACATCTTCTAAACTTAATTCATTTTGATAAAATGTTTCAACTATATATTTAATAGCAGATCCTTTGGAAATATTTTTAGCCATAATTTCGATATTAGATGATGTTTCAATAAAATATACATTAATAGTTTTTAAAAATTTTGTAATTTTTTTAAAGTATTTAGGTTTACAAATAAATTCAATTTTTATAATATCATTTATTTCTTGATTTTTATATTGATTAACTATATCTCTTCCTTTGTCAGTATCAAAATGATAAGCTAATGTTGCTTCTAAACTACTTTGATTAGTAAAATTTGAATAAAAATATTGATAAGAATTTCAAAAAATAATTTCTAATTGATTTTTATTTGCAAAATCAATAATTTTTTTAGCTGCTTCATTATCAATTGTCTTTTGATAAATAAATTCATTTTTTTGCATATCAAAAATACTTGCACCAGTTGAACCAATTAAATATCTAGCATTTAATTGTTTACCAACGTTTTTTACACGTTCAAACACTGGATTTCCAGTACATAAATTAAATAATGCAGGTTTAGGATTTTCTTCACTTTTTGTTGTAGCAAACTTAATATCACTGATTGTTTCTTGTGAAGCTTTAAAATTTGAACTATATAAAGTTCCATCCATATCAGTAAAAATTAGTGGTAATTTAAGATCTTGCATTTATATTAATTCCTCAAAAATATCTTCACCTGTTTCAAGTAAATTACATCCAAAATTTTTTGCAATAATATTTCCAGCTGTTCCTAATCCATTTAAAGGTCTATTGAAAATTTGTGGTTTTTTAAACGATTTTGCAAAAATTGTAAGTGGTAATGCTTCACGAGTATGATCGCTTCCTTTTCATGTTGGGTCATTTCCATGATCTGATGTAATTAATAGTAAATCATCGTCTTTCATAGCATTAATTAATTTAGTTAATTTAATATCAAATCTAGAAATATTTTCTGAGTATCCTTGAGCATCTCTTCTATGTCCATAATGACTATCAAATTGTACTAAATTAACAAACACAAATTGATTTTCAGTGTTTTGTGTAGCTATATCAATAGCAATATCCATGTTTTCATCATCACTAGCAGGACCATAAACAACATCAATACCTTCACCTGTAAAAATATCTTTTATTTTACCAACACCAACTGTTTGAATTCCTTTTTCTTGTAATTGGTTTAATAAAGTTTTCTTTGGAGGTTTATTTGCATAATCATGACGATTAAATGTTCTTGTAAATTCACCATTTTCTCCAACATAAGGTCTTGCAATAACTCTTGCTACATTTCATTCTGGTTTACTTGAACAAATTTGACGAGCTTTTTTTGCATACTCATATAGTTTATCTAAACCTAAATATTTTTCATGACCACAAATTTGTAATGTACTATCTGCAGATGTATAAACAATTATTTCTCCTGTTTCAAGTGATCTTTGACCTAATTCTTTTAAAATAACAGTTCCACTTGCAGCTCTATTTCCAATTAATTTTCTACCATCTCATGCTTTTGAAAGTTTAACTATTAAATCATCTGGAAAACCATTTTCAATAAATTGTGGACTAGGTACTTCTGTTAAAATACCCATCATTTCTCAATGTCCGGTTAAAGTATCTTTACCATTTGACATTTCATGTATTCTAGCCATATAAGCTAAAGGATTTTTATTTTTTTTATGATGATCTGCAATTTTTGCAATTTCACAAATTCCTAATTTTTTTCAAGTTGGAATTTCAAATTCCAAAACTTCAGATGCATGCAAAAAACTATTTGCTCCTTTATCATTAAATTCTTCTTGTCTAGGTTCTTCACCAATTCCTAAGCCATCAGTTACTAACATAAAAATACGTTTAAATTTTTTCATATTATGTCCTTAATATATTTTTTTGAAGTTATATATTTAATTTTATATTAAATATGATAATTGTAGGTTTAATAAGATAAAATTAAATATATTTATATAAATAGAAAGGCATTATATGAAACAAAAAACTAAAATAATTGCAACAGCTGGTCCAGCTTGTGAAAACTATGAAGTAATGAAAGAATTAATAACATCAGGTGTGACTGCAATACGAGCAAATTTTAGTCATGGAACTGGTAAAGATCATGTTAAAAAATATGATATAGCTAGACAAGTAGCAAAAGATTTAAATGTTAATATTTCTTTAATTTTAGACACTAAAGGGCCTGAAATTAGAATAGGTAAAATTGAAAATGACGGACAAATGATTTTAAAAAATCAAGAACTAAACTTAATTTGTGGTTTTGAAATTTTTAAAACTATGATAGGTGATGCTTCTAAAGTAGCAGTTAGTTATGATATGCATTTAAATTTAAAAGTAGGAGATATTGTTTTATTAGATGATGGAAAATTAAAAACTAAAGTAACTAAAATAGATAATAATATCGTTACTGTTTTAACTCAAAATCAACATTTTTTAAAAACAAATAAAAGAATAAATCTTCCTGGTATTGAATTTAGCATACCTTTTTTAGATGACAAAGATAAAAATGACCTTTTATTTGGTATCTCATACGGAGTTGATATAGTGGCTGCTAGTTTTGTAAATAATAAACAAAATTTACAAGAATTAAGAAAATTTTTAGATGAAAATGGTGGACAAAAAATTCAAATTTGTTCAAAAATTGAATCACAAACTGGCATTGATAATATTGATGAAATTATTGAATATTCTGACTCAATTATGGTGGCAAGAGGTGATTTAGGTCTTGAAGTCAACTATTATCAAGTTCCTCAATATCAACAAATGATTATCCAAAAATGTAATATCGCCAAAAAAGAAGTTATTGTTGCGACACAAATGTTAGATTCAATGGAAATAAATCCATTACCTACAAGAGCTGAAGTTACTGATGTATATTGAGCTACAACATCAGGAGCTGATACAACTATGTTAAGCGGTGAAACTGCAAGTGGTAATTTTCCTTCTGAAGCTGTTAAAACAATGTATGAAATTAATAATCAAGCTAATGAAGATTTCTTTGCAAACGAAAAACAATATTTTGAATATATTTGAAATATTTTAATTAATTCTAATGATGATTCAAAATGAGCATATGATATTGCAAAAGATGTGTATGATAAAAAAGAAGATTATGTTTTTTGTTTAGTTTCAGACTATAACAAATTAAAAACTCTTTCAAAATATAAACTATATGCAAACATTATTGCTATTTTTGATAGCCCTCAAATGCACAATAAAATCGGAATTTTAAACAATGTATTTTCAATTAAAGATACAGAAAATGAATTTTTAGAAATTTCACAAACAAATAAAATCACTAAAAAACTTTATGATATTTTTAATTTAGAAAACAAAAATTATCAAATTATCAAATTATAATTTATTATCTAATATTTTTAATGCACCAGAAGCAGTTTTAATATATGCTCCTGGTAATTTATTTTTTCCTAGTAAAATACCACCGAAATATCTAATCACAAAAACAGCAATATTTTGTCTTTTTTGAATTTTTAAAAGATTTAAAAGCGGTATTCCAGCTGAACCCTTTGGTTCTGAATTATCATCACCTTTTTCTTCTAATCTCCCATTTTCAAAAATTAAATAAGCATAGCAAATATGTTTAGCTTTTGGGTGTAATTTTCACAATTCTTGATTGATTTCAGAAACTTGCGATTTTGACGTAACTTCATAAGCAAAAGCTATAAATGTAGATTTTTTAATGATTAATTCAAACATATATTTATTATATATTTTTCAAATAAATAATAATAAAAGTTATAATTTTAATTATGATTAAATTAGCAGTAAAATACAGTGAAAGAATTGATAAATACATTACTAATAACTCAGAAATTACTAGAAATGATGCACAAGAATTAATAAGACAAGGTGCAGTGAGTGTTGATGGAATGAAAATAAATAAGACTAAATTTATAGTTTCAGAAAACCAAGAAATTTTAATTGAAAAATTAATTGATAAAACAGTTCATATTGATGCTCAAAATATTACTTTAAATATTGTCTATGAAGATGATAAACTTATTGTAATAAATAAAGAATCAGGTATGGTAACTCATCCTGCACCTGGTAATTATAAAAACACACTTGTAAATGCTCTAATGTATCATTTTAAAAATAATTTAAGTAATGAAAATGGATTACTAAGATTAGGAATAGTACATCGATTAGATAAAGACACAAGTGGTTTATTATTAGTTGCAAAAGATAATAAAACACACCAATTTTTAGCAGCACAGTTAAAAGATCATAAAATCGATCGTAAATATTTAGCAATTGTTGATGGAATAATTGAAAATGAAATTACAAATATTGACCTTCCAATTGGACGTGATCCAAAAAATCGTCAAAAGATGGCTGTTACAAAAACAAATTCTAAATTAGCTCAAACTAGAATAAAAGTGTTAAAACAAATTTATGTTAACAATAGCATAAAAACATTAGTTGAATGTCAGTTAAAAACAGGTCGTACTCATCAAATTAGAGTACATTTAGCATATATTAAACACCCAGTTTTTGGTGATCCATTATATGGTAAAAAAGAAGATTCATTTAATCAAAGACTTCATGCATATAAAATTACTTTTAAACATCCAAATGGAAAAATAATGACATTTGAAATTCCAATGCCTTTAGAAATGCAAAAAGATATTAATGTATCTGAATTGAATTTATAAATTTATAAATAAATATTATATAATTTAAAATATTAAATTAAGGAGTAAATATGAACCCATTTTTCTTTGGAAATCAAAAAACAAGAGAAGAATTAATGCAAGAAGATAAATCTAAGTTCAGACCTTGATTTATTTGATTTACAATTGCTTTAGCTATTACATTTTTATTAGCTGTTGCAGGTTTAAGTGTTGTTTTAGCTTTTAATAAGAATTATTATACTGAATTTCAAAAAATTGTTGTAAGAGATCACGCAGACTATGCAGCAGCACAAATAAATGCAGAAACTCAAAAACAAATGGTTTATTTATACATAAGTGCAATTTTACCATTTATTTTATTTGGTATTATGCTTGCAATATTTATTAAAAATTTTTCAAAAAGTGTACAAAAAAAAGATTATTCAGTATTTAATCCAGGTTTTTTTACTTTTAGCGTTGTATTAATTATTTTTTACATTATTACCAATTGAAATTTACCATATAGAATTTCAACTATGAAAAATGATGATTATTTTTCTATTATTTCAATTTTTAATATTATATTTTATGTTTTAAGTTATTTATTTATTGGTTCTAAATGTAGTAAAATCACAAAAACATTTAGAATGGCTAAATTATATGAAAAATCTAAATCATTAGAAGAACAATTTGCAAAAAATCCAAATCAATCTTTTAATGATTTATTTGCAGGTTTTGCAAACCAAAATAACAATTTTAATTCTGCTTCACAAGAAACACAACCACAAAATGAAGATAAAACTCAACCTTTAGAAATGAATGAAGAAGAGATTAATATTTTTAAGGAAAATCCAGAAATTATAACCTCAATTTATTATCAAAAATTAAAAAATATGAGTCGAGAACAATTAAATTTAATTGCAAACAAATTAAATATTTTTGGTAATAATGATTTAACTGATATTCAACTTAAGGTGAAAATTGCTCAAATTTATCTGTCAAAAGAAAACAAAGGTAAAAATAATGATTAATTTTGAAAATACTCAACAAGCTACTACAAATGCAACAACAAGTAATACTAATAACACTATAATTTTATTGTTTGCTTTTATTTTAATTGTAAGTTTATATATTGCAGTTAAATTTTCAATTCATTTTAAAAAAAGTTTGGAATATACAAAAAAAGCAATAGGATATAAACTAAAAAAACCTTTTGTGTATGGATTAAAATTTTCAACTCCTTCTTTAATAAATTTATTTATTTTTGAAATTTTGTTAGTAGTAATTATGATTTGAACTGCTATTAATTTTGCTTCAGATATTAAGAATTTTTATAAAAATTTAGAACAAACCAATTCAGATAATCAAACCACTCAATTATTTTTTGATTATGCAAGTCCAAGGTCTTTATTTAATTACTTTACTATCTCTCTTGCATGAATTTATGCTCCATTAGTATTTTTATATAATTTTATTATTTTTAAGAAATCATTTAAAGATGAACAATATCACGATAAAAATTTTGCTTTTAAATTAAAAGAAGATCTTTTAGAAGAATATAAAGAAAATCAAATGTTTAAAGAAATAAAAATTGACATTGAAGATATGAAAACTAAGAATCCACTAGGAGCAAAAGTTTTAGCAAAAAAAACATATGAATTTAATAATTTTGATCAATTAGATTTTGCAAAAGCTTATAAATTCGCCTTAGAGATGGAATTTATTAAAAATTACTACGAATTTTATGTTAAAAACTTTACCTTTTTTGGAAAATACTTTGAAGATAAAAAAATTTTAAATTTTCAAATTGATTATCAAAATGATTATTCATCAACTATGGATAAACAAATTCAATGAATGAACGATGTAGATAGAAGTTTTAAAAACAATAAAGACAATGTACCTTTAGAACTTTACAATTATAAAAATATAAATATTACATTAATGAAAAATCAAAGAAAAAATTCATCATTAACTACAAATACAAATGATATAAATTATTTAGGTGCTGATCCATCAATTCATTTATCTTATTCATTAGATGGTAATGTACAACCAAAATTAGATATTTTAGATATTTTAAAAGTAATATCAGAGAATACTTGAAAAAAACTTATTTTAAAAATTTAATTTAATGCCTAAGGGCATTTTTTATTACTTTAGTTAAGTAATTTAAAATACAAAAAATATAAAGATGAAAAATATTAATTTTTTTTGCCTTCACCGGGTAAGTTGTTGTATAATAATAAAGAATTTATTTTTAAATTCCATATTATAATAAATTATCAAACATAAAAGAAAGGAAAAAATGCCTACAATTAGCCAACTTATTAATAGTGGACGTAAAGATAAAGTTATTAAACCAAAAGCACCTGCTTTATTATTATCTTATAATTCACTATTGAAAAAAGAGAAAAAAATCCCTGCACCATTTAAACGTGGTGTATGTACACGGGTAGGAACAATGACACCTAAAAAACCTAACTCAGCTACTCGTAAATATGCTCGGGTAAGACTTTCAAATGGTATGGAAGTTACAGCATATATCCCAGGTGAAGGACACAACTTACAAGAACACTCAGTTGTTTTAATAAGAGGTGGAAAAGTTAAAGACTTACCAGGGGTACGTTATACAATCGTTAGAGGTACACAAGATACAGCTGGAGTTAATAATCGTAAACAAGGTCGTTCAAGATACGGTGCTAAAAGACCAAAAGCTAACTAATTAAATTCAATTATTTTATTAAAATTTTAAAAGGAGAAATTATATGTCAAGAAAAAGACAAGCCCCAGTGCGTGATGTTTTAGCAGATCCAATTTTTAACTCTAAAATTGTTACTAAATTAATTAATACAATTATGTTAGATGGTAAAAAATCTATAGCAGAAAATATCTTGTACTCAGCCTTTGATATTATCAAAGAAAAAACTCAAAAAGATCCAATGGAAGTATTTAATACAGCTATTGAAAATATTACTCCACAATTAGAAATTAGATCACGTCGTATTGGTGGAAGTAACTACCAAGTTCCTGTAGAAGTATCAGCTAGAAGAAAACAAACTTTAGCTTTACGTTGATTAATTCAATATTCACGTTTAAGAAATGAAAAAACAATGGATTTACGTTTAGCAAATGAAATTATTGATGCATCTAATAAAACTGGTGGATCAATTAAAAAACGTGAAGACACTCATAAAATGGCAGAATCAAATAAAGCATTCGCTCATTTTAGATGATAATTTTTGTTATTTAGAAAAAAATCAAAATTATACTATATTATTATCATAATTAAAATAAGCAAAGGATGAAAAATATATTTATATGTCAAGAGAATATCCATTAGAAAATTACCGTAATATTGGAATTATGGCTCACATCGATGCCGGAAAAACAACAACAACAGAACGTATTTTATATCACACAGGAAAAATACATAAAATTGGTGAAACACATGAAGGTGCTAGCCAAATGGACTGAATGATTCAGGAACAAGAAAGAGGTATTACAATAACCTCAGCTGCAACTACAGCATTTTGAAAAGGAAAAAGAATTAACATAATCGATACACCTGGTCACGTTGATTTTACAGTTGAAGTTGAACGTTCACTACGTGTATTAGATGGTGCTGTTGCAGTTTTAGATGCTCAAAGTGGGGTAGAACCTCAAACCGAAACAGTTTGAAGACAAGCAACTACATATAAAGTACCTAGAATTGTTTTTGTTAATAAAATGGATAAAGCTGGTGCAAGTTTTAAAAACTCAGTTGAATCTGTAAGAACACGTTTAGGTGGTAAATGTTATGCTATTCAATTAAATATTGGTGAAGAATCACAATTTAATGGAATAGTTGACTTAGTACAATTAAGAGCTTATGAATTCGATGGACAACCAGAAGAAAATATGAAAGACATCGAAATTCCTGATTATTTAAAAGACGAAGTAATGTTATTACGTCACGAACTGATTGAAGCTGTTGCTGACTATGATGAAGAAATTATGATGTCAGTTTTAGAAGGTGAAGAAATTTCAGCTGAAAAATTAAAACAAGCTATTCGTGCAGCTACTTTAACAAGTGAATTTTTCCCAGCAGTTTGTGGTACAGCATTTAAAAACAAAGGTGTTAAATTAATGATTGATGCAGCTGTTGATTACTTACCAAGTCCTTTAGATGTACCTGCTATTAAAGGTCATTTAGGTGATAAGGAAGTAAACATTAAAGCAGCTGATGAAGAAAGTTTCGCAGCTTTAGCATTTAAAGTTATGAATGATCCATATGTTGGAAACTTAACATTCTTTAGAGTTTATGCTGGAGTGTTAGAAAAAGGAAGCTACGTAAAAAACTCAACTAAAGACCAAAAAGAAAGAATTAGTCGTATTTTACAAATGCATGCTAACTCACGTCAAGACATAGATGAAGTTAGAACAGGAGATATTGCTGCTGCTGTTGGATTAAAATCAACTACAACAGGAGATACCTTAATAGCAGAAAAAGCTCCAGAAATTATTTTAGAAAAAATGGAATTTCCTGAACCAGTTATTTCTCAAGCCTTAGAACCTGCAACAAAAGCTGCTACTGAAAAACTTTCATTAGCATTACAAAGATTATCAGCAGAAGATCCTACTTTTAGAACATTTACTGATGAAGAAACTGGACAAACAATTATTGCTGGTATGGGTGAATTACACTTAGATATTATTGTTGACCGTCTAAAAAGAGAATTTGGTGTGGAAGTAAATGTTGGAGCACCTCAAGTTAGTTATCGTGAAACAATTACAAAATCAGCAGATGTTGAAGGAATTCATAAAAAACAATCAGGTGGAAAAGGACAATACGGACACGTATGAATTAAATATGAACCAAACCCAGATGGTGGTTTTGAATTTATTGATAAAATCGTTGGTGGTAAAATTCCAAAAGAATACATTAAATCAATTCAAAAAGGTTTACAAGAAAAAATGGATATTGGTATTTTAGCTGGTTATCCAATGATTGATATTAAAGCTACATTATTTGATGGTTCATACCATGATGTCGATTCATCTGAATTAGCTTATAAAATTGCAGCTTCTAAATCACTTACAAAAGGTAAAGATTTACTTGGAACTGTTTTATTAGAACCAATTATGGATGTTGCTGTTACTGTTCCTGATGATTATTTTGGAGATATTATGGGTGATATTTCTCGTCGTAGAGGACAAATTAGAGGGGATGAAACTCGTTCAGATGGTGTTCACATCATTAAATCATTTATTCCTTTAAGTGAAATGTTTGGATATGCAACTGATTTACGTTCAATGACTGCTGGTCGTGGAAACTACCAAATGTGATTTGACCACTATGAAAAAATGCCTAAAAACTTATCTGATGAAATCATTAAAAAACGTGGTGGAAAAGTAAAAGTTGAAGAAGATTAATAATATATCTTTATAGAAATGAAACATTTAAATTAATAGTGTTTCATTTTTTTTTATTTTTTTTACTAAAAACCACTCAAAGTCACATTGTTTAAATATTTCAAAGAATAAAATCACTAATATTTTTTTGTAATTTTTTATAAAAAAATTTGCATTATTTTCTTTAAGAAAAAGAATAAAAAAAACAAATAAATAATTTTAATTATATAATTTAATTGTAAAAAAGAGGTAACATGTTAAAAGTTCAAACTGACTTTCTTAAATTTAATGATGAATTAAAATTACTTTTAAAAACTCATAAAATGTCTCAAAAAGAATTAGCTATGCGTTTAGGTCTTTCTTTAAAACACATGAACACTATTTTAAAAGGTGATATTAATGAGTTAACTGTAAATGTTTTAGAAGGATTAGAATATGTTTTTAATCTTAAATCTGGTACTTTATCTGAAAAATATTACATTTACAAAAATAAACAAATAATTAGTGGTTTAAAAGATAAAGTCAAAAATTACTTAAATGAATATGGAATTAATTTTTTAATTCAAAATCCACAATTAAGTAGTCCATTTAATATTTTTATTCAAGATAATATGTATGATTATGAAAAATTAATGGCTTTAAAAAAATTTTATGGTGTATCAAATTTAGAAGATTATAAACTTTATTTAGATGAACATGTTTTAGCTGAATTTAAAAAATTTCACGATAAACCTAATACATATGTTTGAATTAGATTTTGTGAATTAGGAGTAGATCCTTATGAACCAGTTGGTACATTTAGATCAAATGAACATACACCAGCAATTAAAAAAGCATTAAATATCATGAGTTCAGCCAAACCATTTAATGAAAAAGTTTCATTATTAAAACTTTTTTTAAGAAAAAAAGGTATTGTTTTAGTTACAAAAAAATTTATCGAAGATTCAATGATAAGAGGAATAACTATTAAAAAAGGAGCAAAAAGATTCATATTTTTAAGTGATATGTATCAAAGAGAGTGTTTTATATTCTTTACATTATTACACGAAATTGTGCATTGTTATTTCCCTAAAAAAACTGAAGAAGAAATTGATAATTATGTAATTGAAGAATACGACAAATGAGAAAAACAAACAATAACACAATACAAAGCTATTTATGATGCAATTAGTTGTTATAATTCAGCCAAATGACAAACTCAAAAAAATCCTAATGCAAATGTAAGTTACATTTGAGAAACTTTACAATTAAAATATCCAAAAGTAACATTTGAAGAGGAATAATGATAAATAAAATCACAAGAAATTATTACAATAATAAAGACTATTTTTTAGATGAAGAAAATAAAGTTGTGAAATTATCTACTGAATTTCATAAAAAATTATTATCAGCAAAACCTGGTAGTTTTAATGGTTTTAAAAAAGTAGGTGGTTCTAGTATTGCAAATGTTTTAAACTTAGATGCTCTTCATAATGATTTTGTTGCTTTTTGTAATATTTCCAAAATAGGTTTACCTATTCTTGATAAAAAATACGTTAATGCAGGAATTATTTTAGAACCTGAAATTATTAAAATGTTAGAGCAAAAGACTAATAAAATTGTAGAAAGATTTCCTGCTCAAAAATATAATTATGATTATTTTAAAGATAATCTTATTTTAGGTGGACTTCCGGATGGTTATATTGAATCAACTAATACTATTGTTGAAATTAAAACTACAGGACTAAAAAATTATGAATACTGACAAAATAATGGGATTCCACTTAATTACATCAAACAAACACAACTATATGCTTATTTAAAAGGGGCAAATTCTTATGCAATTTGTGCTTCATTTTTAGAAGAAGCTGACTACCAAAATTTAGATAAAGTAGACGTTTTTAAAAGAAAAAGTATGGTTCAATTGTACAAATTAAACAAAGAACAAGCAGAAGATGATATTGAAAAAGTGTATAAATGATATAAAAAATATACTGAATTAGGTATTAGTCCAACTTATGATTTAGCAATGAATTTAGATTTAATTGAATGATTAAGATGTGAAAACCAAGAACAATGAGAACAATTATATAATAAATGATTTGCAGAAGGAAAAATCAATTTATATGAAGTTTAATTTAGAAAAAATAGCTAAATTTAAAAATTATTTAGCCGCAAATACATCATCAGATTTTTGAATTAAACATACAAAAGAAGATTATCTAAAACTCAAAAATATAAGTGATAACAAAGATAATAATGAAGAAGAATCTCAAGATAATGATGGTGAATTTGATTATTTTTCCAAAATTTTTGATGCTTTAATTGAAGATGATAGTCAGCTTAATAAATTAGAAGCTGGTGATTATTTTGGTACTGCAAGTTATGCGATGTTCGATAAAATTTCTAAAAAAATGACGAGTATTTTAGAACAAAATTACTTACCCCAAGAAATTAGTGTAATACCTATTATGAAACCCCTAGAAGAAAAAATTCTTCTTACAAATCAGGCATTACAAAATCCAAACATTAAATTAATACGTAACCCATTTTTTATTTACTATATAGATAAAAATAAAGAAGATATATTACTAGCTAATCCTGTTGCATATGATAAACAAAAACACATTTTATACTCACAAAATGCTGTTACATCTGTTAAAAAACTTAAATATGCTCTAAAAGCTTTTTGAGAATCTGAAATTGTAAAAAAAAATAATCTAAATGTTAAAGAGTATGTTTTTTTAATTTTAAATAAAGAAAAAAATATTAAAAATCAGATTGAAATAAAAAAAGAAAATAAAGTGACTTATGCTACATCAAAAGTAGATGATGACACTCAAGAACTTACTTTTGATATTAATGATTTATTAGATAATGGTGCTGTTACTATTAAAAAATTAAGAAAAGACAAAATATTAAAACCTCTTTCTATTGAACAATTTGCTAATTTATGAACTTCTTCATTAATTAATCAGGATGTTGAAACTTTTAGTGAATATGATAAAAAAAGTGATTGAGGGAAAAATGAACATGAAAATTTAATTTTTGTTACAGAAAATCCTCAATTTAATAATATAAATGGAACTTTTTTAAAAAAGATTAAAAATCGTTTTTTTGAAAATAAAATTTCTGAAATGAATGAAATTGTAAACACACATTTAGAATTACAAAACATATTTAATAAAATTAATTTAATAAATAAAGATCAGACAAGTATTATTATCAAAAAAATACAAGAAAGTGGTGCAAAAGTTATTTGATATGATTTTGAAGGTTTTAGTTTGCCTTTCCCACCTTTAGATAATGTCAAACCTTATAGTCAAATTGTTAATCAAGTAAGTATTATTAAAACAATTACTATAAAACAAAATGATTCATTTGAACTAAAAATAATTGATAGCGAATCAAAAGACATAATTTATGATCCTCAAACAATTAATTTTCATGATTTCATTGATTTAATTAATAATGTATATGGAAATGAAGCTCATGATGCATATGTAGTGTTTAATAAAGGTTATGAACTATCAAGAATGAATGAAATGAAAAATTACATTGAAAAAGGTATAAAGGCTAAAAAAATAGATATAAAGGAAAAAATTTTTATTGATGCTTGCGAAAAATTGGAATATATTAAAGCAAATACTGTAGATATTATGTTAGCTTTTAATAAAAATACTATTTTTCTTCATGCTTTAAAAGGTTATTATTCAATTAAAAAAGTAGAAAAATATATTACTAAATCACATATGAATTTACCACATCTTATTATTCCATATAGTGATTTAGAAGTAAAAAACGGTAAAATGGCGATGGATAATGCTATTTTAAGATATACAGGTGTAATTGGTAACAAGGAATGAAAAATAAAAGCACAAAAATTAAAAGAATATTGTCATAATGATGTTTTAGCTATGATAATGGTTTATGATTTTATTAACAAATTAATAAAAGAAGGTGTTGATAATTTAAATGATAAAGATATTGATATTTTTCATTAATAATATATAATAATTAAATAACAAGCCAATTTAGCTCAGTTGGTAGAGCAACTGATTCGTAATTAGTTGGTCGTAGGTTCGAATCCTATAATTGGCACCAAATGTTATTTAGACATCTCGCTGACAAAATAAATTGTTTTTTTAATAAAACTTTTTAAAAATGTTATATAATAATATAGCAATTTAAAAATAAGTTGCCGACATAGCTCAGCGGTAGAGCAGTTGGCTGTTAACCAATTGGTCACAGGTTCAATCCCTGTTGTCGGCGCCATGGCCCTATGGTGAAGCGGTTAACACACATGGTTTTCATCCATGCATTCGCGGGTTCGAGTCCCGCTAGGGTCACCATTGGACGATTAGCTCAGTTGGGAGAGCATTGCCCTTACAAGGCAAGGGTCGTGGGTTCGAGCCCCTCATCGTCCACCATTTGTTTAATCACCAATTTAAAATACCATTTGGTATTTTTTTTAATTTTTAAAAATAAAACAAAGCTAAATAGCTTTGTCATTTTTATAATTTATTGTTACGGGTTGAGAATGGTTAGATATTTTATGAATTTCTTTATTTTTATAATTTAACTGCGTATCTAATTGTTTATGATCATCAATTATTAGCGGTGAATAATTTTTAAATTCATAGACAGAATTACCACTTTCACGAGCTTTTAGTTCTCTTAAAATGTATTTTCAAATTGGTTTATAATATTTAATTAATGAATAAATAGCTACTAAATCGATAATAGAAAATATAACAGAAACAGTTATTTTTCACACCTCTAAATGTTCAATTTGGTAATTCTTAAATCCTAATATTGCATTTGTTGCTAAAACTATATTTATAGAAATTATTTCTATTGCAGTTTTAAATTTAATTATTTTAGGTACCCGAAAATAAATATTTTTTTCAAACAAAATTAATTTACCAGTTAAAGCTGTTAGATCACGGATAAATAAAATTATTACGACACTAGTAAATATTAAATTAAATTTAATGAAAAATAAAATAATTGGATAAATTAAAAATTTATCTGCTAATTGTTCAAAAATAATTTGAATAGAACTTAAATTATGTTTATTTTTAATTCTTCCGTCAAAAAAATCACTAACACTAGCAATTAAAAAGATCACAAAACAAATTCCAAATGTATAAGGATAAGCTACCTCAAGTTCGAATATTTTCATTACACTAAGTAATATAAATACAAAAATTCCAGCTATTACTCTCATTATTGATAAATATAATGATGAGTATCAATTTATTTTCAATTTCTTCATAAGAAAATTATAAAAAATAAAAAGAAAAACACACAAAAATGTGTGTATTATTAGTAATTTTGTAATGTCAATGCACTAACTGTAATAACTGCAATCGCAACAATACTAATAACAAAAATAGAAATTAATACTTTTTTACCAATTGGGGTTTTTAGATAATTTATCATTTTTTTAAATTGTTTTTTATCTATCTTTTTAGATTTATTTCTTTTCATTTTTAATCTTTCAAATTATATAACTTTTTCAACTATATTTTTAGTAATTGAAAAAAATATTTATAATTATTATTATGACAGTTAGTGAGGCTAAATCAAAACAAAAAATAAGAGTTTTTATAGATTTTGAGGCAATAACTAATCCATTTGCTAGATTTATAAAAATTGAAAATTCTACACCTTATTGTTATACATTAGGTCTAGAAAATGAACATGGAATTTTTAAATCTCATACTTATGTTATTAATTTTCGAAATTACAAAAAAATTTATGAAATATTAAGATTACACATAAAAAAAGATATTAAAAAAGTGAACCCACAAATTAAGATTAATGATGTTGAATTTGTTGGTCATAACCCTGTATTAGAAAATAAATGTTTAAATAAATTATTTCCTAAAAATAAAGTACTTCCTTTAATTAGTCAACAAACAATTAGCTTATCTATATTAACAAGAAAACAATTTAAAAAAGAATATTTTGTTCAAATAAAAGAAATTATTAACACAAAAAGTACTCATAATGTTTTTAAAAATAGAATTTTATCTAATAATGGTGCAATAGCTAGTTATGTAGGTTTTTTACTTTATTGTAAAGATAATAATTTTGAAACTAAAAAGCATTATTATATTGATATTGATAAACAACTTTTAATAAAGGAATTAAAAGAATATTCTCATGATGATGTTTGAAAAATGCAATATGTTAATGAACATTTAGATGAAGTGGATATGTGGCTTAAAGATATAAATCATAAAAGAGAATTAATTAAACAACTTAATGCTTTAGAATTAAATGAAGAGATGACTATAAAAGAACTAAAAGATAAAATCTGAGACATTTAAAGTGTGGATTTATGGTAAAATTTCTAATGTGAAATCATTTATTAATGTAAAAAGTTTTATAATTAAACATTTACCAGAAACAAAAAAAGATTGAAAAATTTATCTAAAAATAACAATTCCAGTAATTTTAACTGAAATTATTTTTTCTTTAACTGCTTTTTTAGATAATTTTATGGTTACACATATTCCTAATGGTCTTAATGCTTTAAGTTATGCGAATGTTTGAACTGGTATTTTAACAATGTTTTTTGTTACAATTAATAGTATTGCTAGCATGTTTGTGGGACAATTTTATGGTTCAAAACAATACTCAAATTTAAATCAAATTATGGCACTGAGAATTTGAACTTATCTTTCGATTACATTTATGTTTGCTGTTCCTGCTTTAATAATCCCTGAGCAATTTATTTTATTAGTTGCTCCTTTAGATAGCGAATCATTAGAAACAAGTGCAAATTACTTAAAATTAATGACCATTGCTTGGTTTGGTTTAGCAATTGCTTGAAATACTAGCGGAGTTTTAACGGAAACTGGTAAAAGTCTTTACTCTATGTTAACCGCAGTTATTAATATTTTAATTAATTTTACAATAAATGGAATTTTATTATTTGGATTCAAAATGGGTGCAGAAGCAGCTGCTTATGGAACTATTACAAGTGTGTTTATAAGTATAATTATTGATTCATTATGGATGATAAAAAAAGACAAACATATTTGGATCAATCCTTTAAATTTATTTTATATTACAAAAAAAATAGTTAAGTTATATATTTCTAAAATTTTTTCATTTGCAATAGCTTTAAGTGCAACAATTGTTATTCCATTAAGAATGATAATTTGGAATAGATCTTTTCCACCTGGAAGTGTTAATGAACCTTACATGAGGCTTTCTGCTGCTAGTATTTTAAGTTTGACTGAATCCATTGCAAGTGTATTTGGTGCTACTATTGCAGCATGTAGTGCTAATGTTGCAGTATTTGTTGCTACTAAATTAGGTGAAAATAATTTTTCTGAAGCTGAAAAACATGCTTTAAGTTTAAAAGGTTTTCATGTTGTTGTTAGTTCTTTTTTTAGTGTGCTTTTAATAATATGTGGTTTAATAATTTATGAAACAAGTTCTTTAACTACAGGTGTAAAAAAAGAAGTAACTGAGAGATTAAAAGAATTGGAACTTACCAAATTAAAAGATACTACGAATTTATTAATTAATAATAAAAATGAACTAATAAATCTTGCTGCTAATAAAGCTGCATTAGTGCAATCTAGATATTTATTTGTAACAATACTTGTTATAGCTTTTGTAAGTCCTTTGCAAAACTGATTTTATACTACTAATGCAATTATAAGTAGCGGTGGTAGAAGTACATTAAGTAGTCTAACAAATTTTGTAACTCAATGATCGCATTTTATATTTTTAATTATTTTATGTTTTGTAATCGTACCTAAAAATAATGTGTCATTACCTCTTGCATATTTTAGTTTTTATTGTTGAGATATTGTGAGATTATCTATTTTTGAATTTGTACAACATAAATTTAATTGAAAAGTAAATATTACAAATGATATAACACATTTATAATATCTAAATACTTAAAAAGCTTCACTTAAAATGGGCTTTTTTTATTATAATTTTAATTATGAAAAATGACAAAATAATAATTAAAGGTGCAAAGGAAAATAATCTAAAAAACGTCAATTTAGAATTACCTAGACAAAAATTAATTGTTTTTACAGGTTTAAGTGGTTCAGGAAAAAGTTCACTTGCTTTTAATACTATTTATGAAGAAGGAAAAAGAAGGTATGTAGACAGTTTAAGTTCATATGCTCGTCAGTTTTTAGGTAATACCAAAAGACCAAATGTTGAAAGTATTGAAGGATTAAGCCCGTCAATAAGTATTGAACAAAAAACAACACACAACAATCCTCGTTCAATCGTTGGAACTGTAACTGAAATTTATGACTATTTGAGATTATTGTATGCAAGAATTGGAAAAGTTTTTTGTCCTCATCATAATATTGAAATAAAAGCACAAAAACAAAAAGACATAATTGATGCGATTTTCAAATATAAAGAAAATACTAAATTATACATATTAAGTCCTTTAGTTTTTGGTGAAAAAGGATCTCATCAAACAAAATTAGCACAACTAAAAAGAGAAGGTTTTGTAAGAGTAAAAATCAATGATGATATTTATTCCCTTGATCAAGAAATTAACTTAGATAAAAACAAAAGATGAAATATTGATATTGTCATAGATCGTTTAACATTAAAAGATTCAGAAAGACAAAGAGTATCACAAGCTGTAGAAATAGCTTTACAACATTCTAATGGATTTGTAAAAATTTATGAATTAGATAAAGAAAGTCAATTATTTTCAATTCATTATTCTTGTGAATATGGTGATTTTGATATGCCTAAAATTGAACCTAAACTATTTTCATTTAACAGTCCTTATGGAATGTGTGAAGAATGTAAAGGTATCGGTGTTAAACTTCATGCAGATTATGAAAAAATCGTTCCTAATCCTAAAATGTCAATTAAAGCAGGTGGTATTAAATATTATGAAAATATAGTTAATACACAAAATTTAGAATGACAAGAATTTAAAGTTCTTTTAGATCGTTATGATATTCCTATTGATGTAGCCATTGAAAAACTAAGTCCAAAGCAACTAAAAATTCTTTTACGTGGTTCAGATGAAGAATTAGAATATGTGTTAATTTCAGCATCAGGTAATAAATATCAAAGAAAAGGATACATTGAAGGCATAGCAACATTTTTAGAAAGAAAATATTTAGAAACATCAAGTGAAGAAATTAGAGCGTGATATAAAAAATTCATGAGTGAAACTACTTGTAATGTATGTAAAGGTTCTAGATTAAATAATTATGGTTTAGCAGTTAAAATTAATCATAAAAATATTTATGAAGTATGTTCACTAGATATTTCAGATATTTTAGATTTTATTAAAAATTTGCAATTGAGTGCAATGGAAATGGAAATTTCTAATTTGATCTTAAATGAAACTATCCATCGGCTAGAATTTTTAATTAATGTTGGTCTTGAATACTTAACTTTAAATCGAAAATCAGAAACATTAAGTGGTGGTGAAGCTCAAAGAATTAGATTAGCTACTCAAATTGGTGCGAATTTAACCGGTATTTTATACGTTTTAGATGAACCAAGTATTGGATTACATCAACATGATAATCAAAAA
Organism: Mycoplasma miroungirhinis; assembly: GCF_013008815.1. Lineage (GTDB taxonomy): Bacteria > Bacillota_I > Bacilli_A > Mycoplasmatales > Metamycoplasmataceae > Metamycoplasma > Metamycoplasma miroungirhinis. The sequence continues at coordinate 68,329 of NZ_CP053097.1, forward strand.
CTATTAAACTCTTTAAAAAAGATGGTGGAAATAGGTAATACTTTAATTGTAGTAGAACACGATGAAGAAACCATTTTAGAAGCAGATTATATTGTTGATATAGGCCCAGTTGCAGGTGATAAAGGTGGTTATATCGTAGCTCATGGTAATTTAGATGATATTATCAATTCTCCTGATTCAATTACTGGTAAATATTTAAGTGGTGAATGAAAAATTGATATTCCCACTTCACGTCGTAGTGGTAATGGTAAAGTTTTAAGTATTAAAAATGCTTCTAAAAATAATTTAAAAAATATTGATGTAAAAATTCCATTAGGAAAATTTGTCTGTGTTACTGGTGTATCTGGTTCAGGAAAAAGTACATTAGTTAATGAAGTTATTGTTGAAGAATTAAATAATCATCTGTTAAAAGATTCATCATCTAAATCAAATACTAAATTAACAGGTGATATATTTATTGATAAAGTTATTCAAATAACTCAATCTCCAATTGGAAGAACTCCTAGATCAAATCCTGCAACATATACTAGTGTTTTTGATGATATTAGAGATATTTTTGCTAATGTTGAAGAATCTAGAATTAGGGGTTATAAAAAAGGTAGATTTAGTTTTAATGTCCATGGTGGTAGATGCGATAAATGTCAAGGCGATGGAGTAATTAAAATCGAAATGCATTTTTTACCTGATGTTTATGTTACTTGTGATCATTGTGATGGAAAAAGATACAATCAAGAAACATTAGAAATTAAATATCATCAAAAATCAATTAATGATGTATTAAATATGAGAATCGAAGAAGCTTACGATTTTTTTAGTGCTCGTGCAAAAATTCAAGCAAAATTACAAACACTTTTAGATGTTGGATTAGGTTACATTCAATTAGGTCAAGCCGCAACTACTTTAAGTGGTGGTGAAGCTCAAAGAGTTAAATTAGCAACTTATTTACAAAAAAAACCAACTGGACAAACATTATTTATTTTAGATGAACCAACAACTGGATTACATAGTCATGATGTTAAAAAATTATTATCTGTTTTAAATCGTATAGTTGATAATGGAGACACTGTTTTAGTAATAGAACATAATTTAGATGTGATTAAAAATGCAGATTATATTATTGATTTAGGACCAGGTGGTGGTAAAAAAGGTGGAAAAATTATTGCAACAGGTACACCTGAACAAGTTTCAAATCAAGATAATTCTTATACTGCAAATTACTTAAAACAAATACTTACTAAAAATACTTAATATTATATAATTAATAAATAATAAATAAAGAAAGGAAAAGTATGGAAGGTTTTTTAGAAAAAACTAATCAAGCATTTAGTGGATATATTCCTGATGATCCTGAAACAGTTTTAAGATTAGGAAATATTAGACTTTATTCATTTTTAATGATGTTAGGAATGTTATGTGCTATTTTAACAGTTTATTATTTTTGAAGAAGAGAAAAATATCCATTTGAAATTTTTGCAACAGTAGTAGTTATTACTTTACCATCTGCAATTATTGGCGCTAGATTATTTTTCATTTTTGAAAGAATTGTTGCAGAGGATATTACGATAAAAACAAATTGATATAAAATTTGGACTGGTGGTTTATCGATTCAGGGTGGAGTAGTTACAGCAACTATTGCTGACATTGTCTTTTTATCATTTTTAAGACATAAAATTGATATAAAAAAATGTTTTTCAATTATTTTACCTGCAGTATTTATTGGTCAAGCAATAGGAAGATGAGGAAATTTTTCAAATCACGAATTATTTGGTAAAGTTGTTAATGCGGATGATTTATCAATTGTTTGATTACCTGATATTATTAAAAAACAGATGTTTATTTTAGATGAAGGTGTATCAGCATATAGAGTTCCATTGTTTATTTATGAATCTATTGCTAACTTAACAGGTTATATAGTACTTGTTTGAATTTTAAATAAATATAATTGATTAAGACCAGGAACTACTGGAGCAATTTATTGAATTTACTACGGAATTACTAGAATTAGTATGGAAAATCTAAGAGCCCATCACTATACTTTTTATAATGTATTTAGTTCTTTATATATTATTTTTGGAACTATAATGGTTTTATATTTTGAATTATCAACTAATAAACGTTATACAGTATATTTAGTTGAACCTTCTAAATCAGCTAAATGAAATAAACTTTTACATTTTTATGTATGAGAAGATTCAGAATTATATACATTACGTAAATTAAAAGAAAAACAACGTAAAGAATTATTAAAGCTTAAAACAATTTAATATAAGGAGAATAATTTATGAAAATTAAAACTGATTATGATGTTTTAATTATTGGTTCAGGACCTTCAGGGCTTACTGCTGCAATTTATGCGCAAAGAGCTAAATTAAAAACAGCTTTTTTAGAAAAATCAGTGCCAGGTGGTAAATTACCAAATCAATCAAAAATTGAAAACTGACCTGGTGATGAAACTATTAAAGGTGCAGATTTAGCTTTAAGAATGTTTCAGCATGCAATTAACTTAGGCGCTAAATATTTATATGGTGATGTTTTAGAAGTTATTTCTAAAGAAGATGAATATAAAGAAGTAATAATGGCTGATGGATCAAAATTAACTGCAAGAGCAGTAATTATAGCTTCAGGAATGATTTCAAATGTCCCTTCTTCAATTAAAAATATTGAACAATATAATGGAAAAGGTTTAAGTTATTGTGCAATATGTGACGGCCCTTTATATGCAAATAAACCAATGGCGATAATTGGTGGAGGAAATAGTGCAATTGAAGAAGCTGCATATGTTTCTAATATTGCAAGTCATGTGTATGTTTTTGTTCGTGATGATCATACAATTGCTGAACAATCTTTATTAGATGATCTTCATAAAAAAGATAATATTTCACTTTTATTAAAAAGCGAAATAAAAGAAATTTATGGCGAAAATGGTATTGAAAAAATTTTAGCTGATGTTCAAGGTGAATTAAAAGAAATAGAAGTGAATGCAATTTTTCCTTATATTGGATTTAGACCAAGTACAGCATTTTTAAAAAACTTAAATGTTTTAGATGAACATGGTTTTGTTTTAACTAATGATGAAATGGAAACAACAATAAAAAATGTTTTTGCTGTTGGAGATGTAAGAAAAAAATCTATTAGACAAATTACTACAGCAACAAATGATGGAACAATTGCAGCCAAAATTTTATCAAATCGCTTATAATACCCTAAAGGGTATTTTTTTATTAAAGTTTTGAAAATTTAAATAAATTACTAATTTTTATAAATTTATTTAAATTTGTATTATAATATATTTTGCACTTAAAAAAGTGAATGGGAGGGTAGCGAAGCGGCCAAACGCGGGTGGCTGTAACCCACTTCCTCACGGTTCGGGGGTTCGAATCCCTCCCCTCCCACCATTTTGCCCTTTAGCCAAGCGGTAAGGCAGAGGTTTTTGGTACCTCCACGCGTTAGTTCGAATCTAACAAGGGCAGCCAATCAGAAATGACCCCATAAACAAAGTAAAACTATTAACAGAGACTATTCTCTGTTTTTTTATTTAAAATCTCCCATTTTAAAGCAGAATAAAAGATAAAATAGTGTTGAATATTTTTTTTAAATAATGAAAAATAAGGAAGTAAAAAGTTCAAATTATGTAGATACATAAATATGTTTATATAGTTTGGTGTTATGTTATAATGAAATATATTTTGTTAAATATTTTTAATTAAAAATATCAATAAAATAATTTAAAAGTAAAGGAAAACAATGAAAGTTCAAAATAGAAAAAGAAAATTTATTATCATTTTATCTACAGTTACTTCAATTTTAGCAGTAGGTGGTGTAATTGCTCTTGCAACTACATTAACTACTAAAAAAAATGATGATAATAAAGAACATGACCAAAATATTAACCTAAAAAAAGAAAAACAAAACACAAATAATAATACTAGTTCTGAATCTCCAAAAGATGATGCAAAGCAAAAAACTAATAAAAATCCAGAAACTAAAAAACAAGTAAATGCTCAAATAAGCGAATATGTTAAACAAATTCAAAATTTAAAAGTAAATAATGATTTAACCAAAAAAATTATTGATAATGAAATTAACAATCCAACTGATAATACCACTCAACAAACTGAATTTATTAATGAAATTAAAGAGTTTGATAACAAACTTTCATTTTTAAAAAAACTTAATTCTCAATACTCTCTTGGTTCTGAAATTCAAAACCAAATTGAGAATTTAGATTTTCAAAAAATTACACATGATAATATTACTCAAAGTAAAGAAAACATTGAAAAATTATTTGCTACTTCAAAAACATTTATTAAAAATAATAAAATTGCAAGTAATGACAATGCATTTAATAATTTAAAAAACGATTTACATACTAAAATTAATGAATCTGGAAAAATAACTAACAAACAAAAAACAGAACTAAACAATAAATTAGTAGATACATTATTTCAAGAAGATTTAAATCAAACTCAATTTAATTTTCAACAATACGAAAATAAATATGAACAATTTCAAAACAATTTTAGTAACAGTTTAATTGAAAATTCTATTAAAAAAGATCTTCAATTATCTTTAAATATTAATAAAAATAAAGATAATTACAGAGACAAATTAGAAGAATTATTAGATACTATTAACACTTTAAAAACTAAATTAGATTTAGTTGATAATGAACTTAATTCTCCATCAACAAATAATTTAAAAAAATATGATTTATATGTTTTAAAAAGTCAATACAGAAATATATTTGATACTAAACTAGAAAAATTACATATTTTAGATTTTAAAGAAACTATTAACAAAATTACTGAATTTAATAACAAAATTGATGAAATTAACGCTCATAATTATGAATCAACTAATAAAGATTTAAATTTAATTTTATTAGAAAAAACAAAAGATATTTTTAAATTAGAAGAATACCAAGGAGCAAAAAAATACAATTTTGAAGAATATGAAACATCAGGTTCATTTAATTTAAAAAGTGCTAAATTATTTTTTGATTATCAAGACACAGATGTTTATGATTTTGAAATAATTAATTTAGAACTTAAAGGTAATAATTTAGAAACACTAGAAGCTACAATTCAAGTCAAAATAAAAGGTGTAGATTCATTAGTAGCAACATTTAAAAAACAAAAAACTTTTGCAAAAACTGCTAAGGATGATTTAGAAACTATAAAAATATCAGATTTAGATCAAATATATGATATTAACTATGAATTAATTAATTCTTATACTAAACAAGAATGACAAAATTTAAGTCAAGAAGAAAAAAATAAAGTATTAACTCCAAAAAATTCAAAAATTGGTAAATATTTTAATCAAACATTTAGTAACTTAAATATTGATACTAATATTAGCGCTAACATTGACATTAAATATATTAATCAAATAGTAAAAACAATACAAAATGTTCATTCAAAAAATAATATTACTTGAAGAGCTGATAATCTTACTAAAGAAGAATATTGAGATAAAATCAATCTTGAAAAAATATATGAATTCCTATACAATCAAAGCGACAATAGAAATTGATTTTTTGAAAATCTTACAATTAAAAATTTAGATGATTTTACCACTCACTCTGATATTCTAGCTTCACAAGCTAAGGAATATTTAAATAAAATTTATAATTTTCCTAAATTAGGTAAATATGAAATTATCATTGATGAAATTGAAGTAGAAGATAACTATGGAGAACATTTAATTAAAAATGGTGCTAGATTTGGTGGAATTGTTCATATTTACTTTTGATACAAAAAAGATGGTGTTAAAGCATCATATCCTCAAAGTGGTAAATATAAAGGAACACCGCGATTTGGTATTTATTTAGGGTTTAAAACTGCAAAGAATATCGGATATTCTCTAGGTTATTTAAATTATGAAGATATTAAGCCAAAAGCTAAACATTTTACTGCAGAAGATTTTAGTGGAACAGGAATTAAAAGTGTAGACGAAAAATATAAACAACAAATTGATCGTATTAATGAATCTAATTTTTCATTTATTTTTGCTGAAGGAAAAGTAAATGATAGACAGCATGTCGAAGATTATCGTAGTATAAATGTTAAATCACTAATTGAACAAGAGGCATTTAATAAACTAAATTACTTTATAAAAATTGGTAATGGAGTTAATAGAAAAGGTGTAAATCATGATGCTGATATATTTTTATCTAGAGACTATAAAAACACTATTTATGATGTAAATATTGATGTAAATAATGATGTTATTGCCCCTGCTGATAGAGATAATCAAACATCATTATTAGAAAATTTCTTTTACTATTTTTATGATGTAAAACAAGAAGGAAAACGTGGAATGTCATTTAAAGTTGGTTGAATTAATAGATTTGATAATTCAAAGAGATATACAGCTAATAAAACATATCATTTAATAAATATTGTTAATGATTATGAACAGGCACTTTATCCTGAAGTAATGTTAAACAATCTAACATTAAATGATTTAAATATTAACACTGATTTATTACAAGCTCATAATGCTACTTATTTTAAAACACATTTAGATGAAATTAATCAAGCAATTAAAGTTAAAGCAAATCATAAAAATAATGTAGTTTATAAAAACTTTGAACTTCCAATTACTAATTTTAAAGTTTCTGAAATAATTGCAGATGGTTCAAATGCAGCTTATATTAAATTTAGTGTGGATGGTTACGAACCAATTGAAAATAAGAATGTTGTTTTTAATTCTCATACTTGATTTAGAATTGAAGGTTTTAATACTCAAGATGCAGTAGTAAATGAAAAACAATTATTTGATGATTCTAATTTAAGCGTAATTATCAATGATGAAAATAATATCCAACGTAAACGTGTAATTGAACCTTATTGAAGAGATTTAATGTGAAATTATGATGAAAAAACATAAAGTGCTTATTGATTATTTGATAAAAAATACATTCAAAAAACTCTGTTAGAAGACAATACTACAAATAGAAAAATTTTATTTAATATTCATGCAAACATTTTATTAAATGATGAAAACAAAGATAAAAGAATTAGAAAACAAACTCTTGATTTTGATATTGATTTTGATAAATTATTAGTTGATAAAGTAATGTCATTTGAACTTCAAAGTGAAGAATACATAAATAAAGAATCATTTAAATACAATGTTATTTTTGAATGAATTGAAGATAAGGGAATTAAGATTAACATTACTACTCAAGATAGCAGTTACAAAATCATAATTGATGAACCCGAAACTCAAAAATTTAATGAAAATACTATATTTGATAAAAATAGAGCTTTAATTATTCTTCCTGCAGCTGTTAAAACCACAATTGAATATACAAATAATAAACAAAATGAAAACTTTAATATTGAATCAAATAAATTCGATTATAATGATGTATTTTACAATACATACAACCAACCAATTTTATTTAGTAATGACACTAACTTTTTAAAAGATAAATCAGTATATTATCCAAATCAAAATGTCACTTATAAACTTCATGATGGATATAAAATGAATGTAGATACTTTACGTTGAATTAAGCAAAAAGATTGAGATCTTGCTAAACATACATGATTAAGAGCATTATATTATTTAGCTGAAGGTAATCAAGAAGCTGGTTCAACTTCAATTATTGGTAAAGTTAATAATAATCCAAACGATCATAAATATTATATTATTACCAATCGCCACGTAGATGGTGAACATGATTTTCAAAGATGAGAACAACTTTCAGGTGCAAACTTTTTAACAGATAAAAAACGTCGTGATCTTACATTTGCACCTAAATACTTAAATACTGATGTTAATAGACATATAAATCACACTAATGCTGCGATAAATAATGCAAATAAAGTTAAAAATAAAGTTATAGGTACAACAATTTGATCTGGAGTAGATCAAATTAGTGAAAATGAAGGAGTTAAACCAAAAGAAGAAGATTTAAATATCTTTATCGCAGATTTTAATGAAGATTATAAAGAAGCACAATCTTTTGGTGGTATGAATAGAATTTGAAAATATCAAAATTTAATTAAATTGCCTAATGCAAAATTAAATGTTGGACCAAAACAAAGTATTATTTCTGTTCCATATACTCGTGAAGTAGCAACATTAGGTTGACCTAATAATAAAATGTCAGGAGCTATTAATCGTCGTCCAAGTGTAGAAGATGGTACTATTATTCAAATTCATACACAACCTAATTATTCTCAAGTTTTTGCTGGTAAAATTGGTTCAGGAACAGGAATGTATGTAGATGATGATACTTATATTGCAACTTGAAAAGAAGGATTTAATGGACCTGCAAGTCAAGGACCTAGATATGTAAATAGAGATTATAATTATTTTGGTATAAATTTTGATGGTCAAAACCCATTTGATATAAAAAATACTCATTCATTTGCTTCACAAATTATAAGAGCTAATTTAATGAATCCAAACGAATATGATTTACCTTGATTTTTTGAAACCATAAAAGAAAAACACGAATAATAAAAAAATATTAAGTACAAAATGTAGTACTTGGTATTTTTTTTTAATCAAAATTGTACAATTTTATTAAAGGAATTTTTATAAGTTTATTGGTTTGTCTTTGTTTTTTTAAGATGAGTATAATTTTTGAAATTCTTATCTAAAAAATTCAAGTTTTACAATTTTAATTGTTTGTACTTGAATTTTATTTAATATTTTTAATAGTTACTATTTGTATAATTCTTCTAATAAAGGCATTATATCTAACATTATAGTAGCAATACTTGGCCCACCATCAAAAATAGCACTTACCATTACTGCTTCTACTATTTCTTCTTTAGTTGCTCCTGCTTTTTTTGCTTTGGGTAAATGTGCTTCTAAACATCATATACATCTTTTTGATGTTGCAACTGCACAAGCGATTAGTTCTTTTTGTTTAGTAGATAAAATATCATCTCTAAAAATAGTTTTAGAAAAATTATCATGAGCTTCTAAATAATCACCTTTAATTGCTTTAAGTTGTGAAAAATATTTTTGCTTTTTTTCTTTATTATGAAAACCGTGCATTCTAGTCCTTTTTGATCTTCTTTTGTAAGTATTATAACATTATTTTTTAACTATTAAGCAAGCAATTATTATATAATTAATATATTTATGAACCATAGTTAAGAAATGTAAAGAAAGGAATAAAATGGCCAAAAAATTAGAAAAAATTACTCCATTAGAAGAGGATTTTTCCAAATGATATTTAGATGTAATTAAAAATGGAGATTTAATTAGTTATGGTAAAGCTAGAGGAACTATTATTTTTAAACCTTTATCTTATGGTATTTGAGAAAATATTCAAAAGAATTTAGATACTGAATTTAAAAAACAAGGTGTTAAAAATGTTTATTTCCCGCTTCTAATTCCTGATTCTTTAATTCAAAAAGAAAAAGATCATTTAAAAGGTTTTAATCCAGAATTAGCTACTGTTACAGAGGTAGGCGGTAGAGAACTGAGTGAAAAATACTATATTCGTCCAACAAGTGAAGTTTTATTTTCTACTTATTTTAAAGATAATGTAGAAAGTTATAATGATTTACCCTTAATTTATAACCAATGAGCAAATGTTATTAGATGAGAAAAAACTACTAATCCATTTTTAAGAACTACTGAATTTTTATGACAAGAAGGACATACAGTTCATGCAGATGCTTTAGAAGCTCGTAAATTAACTAAAACAATGTTAAGAATATATGCTAATTTCCTAAAAAAATATTTATCTTTACCAGTCATTCAAGGTAAAAAAACCCCAAGAGAAAAATTTTCTGGTGCTTGTTCTACTTATACTATCGAAGCCATGATGAAAGATGGTCGTGCTTTACAAGCTGGAACGAGTCATTATTTAGCTCAAAATTTTACAAAAGTCTTTGATATTACCTTTAAAAATAAAGAAAATAAACGTGAATATGCTTATGGGACAAGTTGAGGTGTAACTACAAGATTAATAGGTGCATTGATAATGGCACATGGTGATGATAGAGGTATTATAATTCCACCCAAAGTTGCTCCAGTACAAATTGATATATTAGAAATTTTTGGACATAAAAATCCAGAAGTAAAAGAATTTGCTTTACAAGTTAAAAAATATTTATCTAAATTTTTTAGAGTGGAATTAGATTCAACTGATAAAAATCCTGGATTTAAAGCTTCAAATAGTGAAATTCACGGAACACCATTAAGAATTGAAATTGGTGCTAAAGAAGCTCAAACAAAAGAAATTACCCTTATTAGAAGAGATACACTTGAAAAACAAACAATTAAATTTGATAAATCAATTAAATTAACAATTAATAAATTATTTAATGATATTCATAAAAATTTATACGACCAAGCACAAAAAAGAATGTTAGATAATATAGTTACAACAAATGATTATCAAGAATTTAAACAAAAAATAGCAGAAGGGAAATGAGTTATCATTCCATTTTGTGGTGATGAAGCAGCTGAAGAATTTATTCAGCAAGAAACAGGAGCCACAGCACGTTGTATTCCATTTAAAGACCCAATTAAGATTAATAAAAAATCAAGTTGTGTAATTGATGGAACAGAAACAAAAAGAAATGTAATTTTTGCAAAATCTTACTAAATATATAAAAAAAACATAAAAAATTCACTTTTTCAAAATTTAGTTAGAATTTCTATATAATATAAATATAAAAAACGAAGGAGAAAAAAATGCTAAAAGTAGTTAAAAAAGATGATAAATTAGATCTATCAGGACCAAAAAACATGGTGTTATTTACAGCAACATGATGTGGAATGTGTTCAATGTTTAAACCTGTTGTTGAAGAATTTGTCTCAAAACATGATGAAGTAGTTGTTTACTCTGTTGATGTTGATGAAAATCGTGAATTAGCAAGAGAATATGGTGTTACTTCAATACCAAGTTACTACATTATTGAAAATGATAAAATGGTAGATTCAAAAGTCGGATTTATTCCTTTACCACAATTAGAAAAATTAGTTTTAGGTTAATATATGGAATTTAGACCGCAAGCTATATTTGTTGATTTAGATGGCACATTAGTTGATCTAAAAAATAATAATATTAGTACCTTAAACATAACTACGATACAAAATATAAACAAAAAAATACCTTGTTTTATTTCAACTGGTCGTGGTCTTAGTAAAAGTTTATTAGAAACTACTAATATGTTAGGTTTAAATTATGGTATTGCTCAAAATGGTGCAATTATTTTTGATAAAGTGGGAAATATAATAAAAAAACACACAATTAATAAAGCATCTTATTTAAATATCATTGATTTACTAACTGCGGCAAAATTTTCTTTTATTATTAACTCACAAAAAATTATATATTCAGATACTTTATTATCAAAAATTATCAAGTTTTTTAAAAAAGAATATATAGTCCAAAAAAATTTACAAGCTAAAAATATTGATGAAGTAACTAAAATATTAGTTATTTCATCAAAAATAAAACGATTAGCAGAATTAAAAAAACTTTTATTAAAAGAATTTATTGATATTAATGTTGTATCCATTGCAAACAATCATGCATTAGAAATTACTGATATAAATGCAACAAAAGGTAAAGCAAATAGTTTTATTTGTTCATTAATAAATATTGATCCTCTTAAAGCTATTCATATTGGTGATAGTATGAATGATGCAAGTGTAATACATTATTTGGGTGGATTAATAGCAATGAAAAATGCAAATCCTGAATTAAAAAAACTTGCAACAATAATAGGTTTTCATCACAAAAAATCTGGTGTTGCAAAGACATTAAATAAATTAATAAAATTATAATGGAATTAATATTCCATTTTTTATTTCTTTTTCATTTACTAAAAAGTAGCTATATATAAAATCTAAAAGCAATACAAAATATTTTTAATTTAAATTAAAATCAACAATTTTGATTTTTTCAAACAAATTTAAAAATTTATATATATAATAATAAGTACATAAATTAGAAGCTATGTGTTGCCACCATAGCCAAACGGCCAAGGCATAGGTCTGCAACACCTCGATTACCGGTTCGAATCCGGTTGGTGGCTCCAATTTGCGCCCGTAGCTCAATTGGATAGAGTGTTTGGTTACGGCCCAAGAGGTTGCGGGTTCGACTCCTGCCGGGCGCGCCATTTCAAGAAATTGACCAAAGCAACAATCGTTGCTTTTTTTTTTTTTTTTTTGTACAAAAATTAAAATAAAAAAGTCTTGCGACTTTTATTAATTGTCTTTATCAATATCATAAATTGCATTGGCCATTTGTGATATATTTAATTCTTCTGGATTTTTTAAATAATTTTCTTTTAGTCGTTGAATATCTCTTAATTTAGCTAAGTTTTTTTCTCTCGTGTTTTTAAAATCAAAGAAAAGTAATACAGATTGTAAAAACACAACAATAGTTGAAATAATTGCAATAATTAAAAACAATAATTTTAAAGTTTCTGAATTGTTTCACTTAATTGCAAACAAGTTTAAAAGAATTTGTAAACTAGAAATAATCATAATTGTTAAAGCGATAAGAATATAAATAAATCTACTGATTATAAATTTTTTGCGATAAAAAACAATTTTTTCACTTGTGTCTTTTAATTCATCAAAATTTAGAGTATTTTTATTGTTCATTTTCTACCCCTTGTCATTTTAAATTACAAATTTCTGCTACTTGTTTAAAGAAATTTAAATCTCTATTTTTATGTTTATATTCACCGATTTTTTCTTTTCATAGTAATGTTTCTAAATTAATCTTATTAATTCTAATTTTATATTTATTGATTTTTTTATTTAATACAAAAAAACTAATTAATGAAGTTAAAAAAGTAATACCAGCACTTATTGCAGTAGTTATTAAAACATATTTTCTTCAATCTCCAAATCCATCGAAGTTATTATATAATTGAATTGATCCTAAAATACTAATAATTAAAGAAATTAGCATTATTATAATATTTAAAAAATAATATCAAAATGAATAAACTCAAACTTTTTTTTGCAAACTACTTTTAATATTATCGATAAATTCAATTGGATTACTTGTTATCATTTTTACCTACTAAAACATTTATAATAATATCTTTAATTTTTTGATTTGGTTTGTTATCTTTTAGCTTCAGAATTTCTTTTTTTTGTTTTTTATATTCTTCTGTTGTGTATTTTGTATCATTGGTATAACACATATTAACATAAAATAAGGATTCAAAAATTTTCTTATAACTATATGTTTTGGCTCTTGATTTATAAATTGATTGAATAATTGCTAAAATAAATAATGCAATTGTTGATACAGATACAAAAATTGTTAGTATAAGAGTTTTTTTATCGTTTTCAGATGCTATTTTTAATTGATCAATTCCCAATTTTATGGTAAAACTACTTAAAACAAGAACAGCTAAATTAAGAAACAAAATTGCAAAATTTACAATTGATTCTAAAATGTTTGTTAATTTTACTCTTTTTATAAATTTATTGCTATTTTCTTCAATGTAATTAAGAATTCTTATGTTTGTTAAATTATCTTTATTTTCCATAAATACAATTATACAACAATACAAAAAAATTTAGCACTCATAAATAAATTGTGCTAAACAATTGCTAATTTGTTATAATATTATATAAATGTAAATAACCAAAAGAGGTCATAATGGAACAAATTAATTTTAAAGAAAAGGATATTTTAAAAAAAATTATTGATATTTATATCGAAACTGGACAACCTGTGGGTTCACAATTTTTAGGTGAAAAATTCAAAATGGACTGTTCTAGTGCAACAATAAGAAATGTAATGCATAATTTAGAAAAAAAAGGTTATTTACAAAAAAATCACACAAGTAGTGGAAGAATTCCCTCAATTCAAGGATTAGAATATTATGCAAAATATTTAGCATACAATCCACAAAAATATTTAGAAGATAAGCTACAAGATATTTTAGCTAAAAGAAGATTAAATATTGATACAACAATTGAACAAGCAGCTCATGTTATAAGTGAAGTAGCAGGTTTAACTTTAATAACTACATCTAATAACTCAACTGAAGTATTAAAAAGCATTCAATTAACAGTTTTAAATAATTATTCTGCTATTATTGTTTTAATTACTAGTACTGGAAGAGTAGAATCTAAAGTATTTAACTTTGATAATAACAAAATAGATATAGAGGATGTTAGAATAGCAGTGAAATTATTTAAGGATAGATTAGTTGATACACCATTAATTGAACTATCATCTCGAGCTTATGCTCTTATTCCTATGTTTTCTGCTAAAGTTAAAAATTATGAACTAATAATTCAAGAATTTATTAAAAATATTTTTGTTTTTAAAGAAGAAAGTGTATCAAAAATATATAATAAAAATCAAATTATTTTAAGTCATGATATTTCTAGAGAAAAAATTGTTGAAATATTAGATTTTGTTGAACATCATTCAGTTTGAGAGGCATTAGAAAATGAATTAGATGAAGATAGTAGTATAAGATTTGATATAAAACAACCTAATATTAGTTTAATATCTAAAAAAATAGAATTTGAAAATGAAAAAAATATTAAAGAAGTAACTATAATTGGTTCTTCAAGAATGGATTATTCTAAAGCATTTGATACTTTAGACACTGTTGAAAAATTACTTAAAAAGGATTTATAATGGAAAAAAATAATGAAATAATTTTAAAAGAATTTGATACTATTACACTAAATATAATTTCAAAAAAAGAAAATGATAAACAATTAAATGAAACTAAAAAAGTTATTTTAGGTTTTCATGAAATTGATTCTTTTATTGAAAAATATTTATTAGAAACTAAAAATTTTATTTTACATAAACAATATAAATTACAACACCCTGATTTAAAAACTAAATATATAATTGAAATTATAGGAGTATTTGCACCTGGTAAAACAAGACAAGAAGAAAGAAAAATAATTCAAACGTTAAAACAAAAAGTAAATGAGCAAAATTTACAAATTGCAGAATATATTACTAAAATATTTTCTTATGAACAAGAACTAAATCAAAAACAAGAAGAATTTAAAAAAATAGCTGCTGATTTACAACAAAAAGCACAAACTGAAATTAATAAATTTAGACAACAAAATTCTGAACAAACAAAAAAAGAAATTGAAGACATTAAAAAATATGCATTACAAGATTTTTTTGAAGATTTTCTTTTATCTTTAAATAATTTAGAAATTGCAATTCATACTGGTCTAAAATCTCAAAATCCTGAAGTTTCAGCTTATACTAAAGGTTTTTTAATGTTATTAAATAAAATTCAAAATACATTAGAAGATTATGGTATTACCAAAATAGTTGCAGAAGTGGGAGATATGTTTGATGCTAATATTCATCAAATATTTGATTTTGATGACCAAGGTGTTGAAAAAGAAATGATTTTAAAATTAAAATCTCCTGGATATAAATTACACGACCGTGTTTTAAAACCTGCACTTGTTATTGTCCAAAAATAAAAATAATTAAGGCCTAGACCTTAATTTTATTTATCAATTTTATATGTTTTTAGCTAAATTATAAATTCAAGTAATATCTTTTTTGTTTTTAATACTATTTTTAATTTCATTATGGGATTTTAAATTAGTACTTCCACCACCAGACACAATAAATTTATTTAAATAATTGTTAGTTTTATCAACTTTTATTAATATAGATGAAACTATTTGAAGAGGAGTTTGATTTTTTTTCATTTCACTATAATAACCTTTATACGAATCAATAATTTTGGAAGTTTTATTTATATTATTATCACTATGAAAATCTTTTATTTCAATGCTAATTTGATGTTCAATTTTTTTAGTTTTATAAACTAAAATAAAATCAGGAAATTGTCTTTTTATATTATTTTCATCATCATAATATTCATAAAATATTCCATTACCTACAGGGTTTCGAAATAGATTAACATCCATATATTCATCTTTTTTTAAATCATCATTAAATAAATGAATAATACCATTTATAAAACTAACTTCATTTTCTGAATCATAGTAATGAGGATGATTGTTTTGGTTGCTTTTAATACCAGTAAGTTCATATTTATATTTTAAATTTTGCTCTGAAAATTCAATTTTATTTTTTTCATCAGTTATTTCAAAATTAACATCTTCAGGTAATTTTTTATCATATATTAATTTAAATTCATTTATATCTAATTTATTAATTTTCTTTTTACGTTCTTCTAAAATATATTTTTTTACATCAACATAAATTGAATTAATAAATGTATATCACATTAACAAATTAATGTTATCTTTATATTCTCTATTAAAGTAATCATTAATATCATTTATTTGTTTTTTAGTTAAAATATTAGCAACTTTTAGTTCAAATTCTTTTATATATTGACTAAGCTCAACTATATTATTGATTTTTTTATTTATATATTGATATTGAATATTTGTTTTTTGATCTACAATTGTTTGGTCTTTGTAAGGTAAAAAACCATATTGATTATAATATTGACAATAGTATTGATATTCATTTATTAGTTTATTTTTATTTTGTTTTAAACAATTAAAAATAGAATCTGAATTAGTTATTTCGATTTGATTAACTTCTTTATTAATTTCACCATAATAGAATTTATCATCTATACTGTCTTTATTTAATTTATATACAGAAAATTCCTTATCTTTATATAAATTTTCTATATCTTTAATGTTTGAATATACTCAATATTTAAATGCATAAGAATCATGGTTAAAATTAAAGCTTGGATTGGGATTACGTTTGATACGTCCTATTGTTTGGATACTTAAACTTTCAGAAGACACATTTCTTAATTGAACAAGCATACAAGCACGAGGAATATTTCATCCTGTTGCAGGTCCTACTTTAAATATTATTACATCAATATCTGAACTGTTTTTAGATATATCTTTTAATGAAAAATTACCCCTCATATTTGCATCTAATTTTTCAGATGAAAAATATTTAGCTCATGTTAAATTGTGTTGCTCTAATTTATGAATAATTTTTTCTATTTTTTCATCAAATTCAAGGTCATTTTTTGTTTTATCTTTAACTTGGATTAACATAGCTGGATTGATATTATCTATCAATCCTTCCTCTGTTATATATTTTTGCTTAATTTTGTTAAAACGATTGCATGCAATTTCTAATAAATCTAAATCACTTATTTGTTCATTTTTAATTTCTGATAAACCTTCATTTAAATAACTTGTTGTTTTTATTAATTTAATATCATCTTCTTTTAATTGATTTTCAGTAATTTTAACTTGTTTGTAACTTCCTTTGGGAGTTGCAGTCATATTAATTTGAAAGTTTGCTGCATTTTTCATTTTGTTATAAAAATTTTCAGCTTGTTTTTTCTCTTCACTTTTTAAACCACTTTCATTAGTTCCAATGTGTGCTTCATCACGGATAAAAACAACAAAATAATTATTTGAAATTTCAGAAATAAATTTTTCTAAAATTCCTTGTTCGGTGTATATTTTTCCTTTTCCAAAAGAAGATGCACCTAAAATAAATACTTTATTTGATTCGATTTTAAAAGTGTAGTCTGCATCTTTAACACTATTTTTGCTACTTGATGGTGATTCTTTTCTCTCGAAAATAATATCTTGTTTATTTTCTAAATAAAATTTATATTCATTGAAATTATCTTCCATTTGTTTAGGTAATTCTGCATTGGAAAGTGTCATAACTATAAAAATAATTGGTTTGTTATCTCTTTGTTTGTTAAATGAAATTGCTTTATCAATAAAATTTGCAATCATAAAAGTTTTACCTGAACCAGTAGGAGCTTTAAATTCAATTATTTGTGAATAATTTTCAGTATAAGATTTATTAAAGTGGCCAATAAGTTCTGAAATGGCTCTAAACTGAGTATTAGTTAGTTTCATCTTTTGAGTCACTTTCTAGAGCATATAAATTAGTTAAATTATTCAATAATTCTTCATCTGTAATATTTTTAATTCCAAATTTAGCTAATGATTCTCTTAAAGTATCTATTAATAAATTAGTTTCAGTAGTAGAATTTACAATGTCAATTGAATCATATTTTAAGTTAAAGACATTTAGATTTTGTTTATAAGGTTCATTTTTTTCAGTTCATTTAAATGTTTCACCATTAGTTCCAATACCATGATTTATTCTGTATAAACGTTCGTATGTAATACCATAAGCTATGTTATTTTCGTTATTAGTAACTAATGTAAAAGTTCTATTCCCACCATCTTCTTTATTAAGTTCCATAACAGCATGAGCAGTTGTACCAGAACCTGCAAAGAAATCAAGAACACGGGCGTTTTTATTTTGGCACAAATTTAATAAATACTTTATTAGTTCGATTGATTTTGGATAATTAAATACTCTATCGTTAAATATTTGTTTAATTTCATTCATACCACTATATGATTTATCATTTATTAAATCTGAATAAGGTGTACTTTTATCGTTAGCGTCAAAATATTTTTTGTATGCAACTCTTCATTGATTATTAACTTTATATCATTCAATTAATCCCTTATCATTTCTATTTTCATATTCTTTTTTTGAAAGAGTTCAACACCAATCTCTTTCAATATTTTTATTTTTTTGTCTCTCTAATCATTTTTCTTTGGAATTACCAGGATAAATTTTAGACCCATCAGGTGCTATGATTTCATAATCTAATGATGGGCTATATCTTAAGCCTTGTCTATCAAATGAGTTTCTTGAGTAAAAGCCATTATTATCCTGATATTTATAATTTTCTATATTACTTGATTTTTTATTAGCTATAAATAAATTGGTTTTTTGATAACATAAAACATATTCTTTTTTAATGGCAATATTTTTCGTGTCAGATCTTCCTGCTCCCGTTTTGTTTATCATATTAGCAACAAAATTCTCTTCACCAAAAATTTCATCCATTAAAACTTTTAAATAAGCTTGTTCGTTATCATCAATAGAAACAAAAATTACCCCATCATCTTTAAGGAGTTTTTTAGCTAATCTAAGACGTTCATTCATTAAGTTTAATCAACCATTACGACTAAATTTATCTCTGTAAATAAATTTTGTTGCAGAGATATTTTCTTTTTCATTTGCGGAATTATTTCCTTCTTTTTTGGAACTTTCAGTATTATAAGGGGGATCAATATAGATTACATCAAAGTTAGAATCTTCGCAAGATCTCTCTCTCTCTCTCTCTCTCTTTCTATTATTAATAAGTTCTTTAATGCATCATAATTTTCTCCGATGATTAAATTATTTTGACTTTTAGCTTCTGGGAAGCTAAAAGATTTTTCTTCATTATATTTAAGTACAGAAATCATTTTGTTATTGATTTCTGGTGCTACATCAAAAGTAAAACCAATTTTTACTCTTTTCATTAAAAATTGATAAACATTTTGTAATTGTGATTTATCTTGTAGATTGTCTAAAATCATTTTGCATAATGCTTTTTGGTCTTTATTTAAATCATTTACCGATAATTCGTCAATTTTATTTTTGTAATCTTCAAGTAATTTTAAATAATCTTTATTTTTCATATTTCTCCCTAATAATATCAAATATACTATTTATTATAAATGTTTTATTATGATAGTTTTTAAATCATATATATAAGTTTGTATTTTGAAATTTAAAATATTAAAAAAATTAAAATTAAAGAAAAAAAATGTCTAAACTAAAATAATAAAACATATATTTAGTTTCAGTATAAGATTTATTAAAGTGGCCAATAAGTTCTGAAATGGCTCTAAACTGAGTATTAGTTAGTTTCATCTTTTGAGTCACTTTCTAGAGCATATAAATTAGTTAAATTATTCAATAATTCTTCATCTGTAATATTTTTAATTCCAAATTTAGCTAATGATTCTCTTAAAGTATCTATTAATAAATTAGTTTCAGTAGTAGAATTTACAATGTCAATTGAATCATATTTTAAGTTAAAGACATTTAGATTTTGTTTATAAGATTCATTTTTTTCAGTTCATTTAAATGTTTCACCATTAGTTCCAACACCGTGATTTATTCTGTATAAACGTTCGTATGTAATACCATAAGCTATGTTATTTTCGTTATTAGTAACTAATGTAAAAGTTCTATTTCCACCATCTTCTTTATTAAGTTCCATAACAGCGTGAGCAGTTGTACCAGAACCTGCAAAGAAATCAAGAATACGGGCGTTTTTGTTATTTAAAATATTAACAATTAATTTTATTAATGATAGAGGTTTTATTGTCGTAAAATTTGTTTTCCCGCATATGTTTTCTAATTCCGATGTTCCATCTGATGATCACATACCCGAAATAATAGAATATGGAGTAACTAACTTATAATCGTTGTTCTGCGTATAAATCTTTTTAGCAACTAAATGTTTATTATCGCCGTATGAAAACAATTTGTAATTACCTAATTTTATGTTTTCATTAATTTGTTTAATCTCATCTTTAGTTTTATATTGTTCCAGTTCTTCATAAAAAATATTTCTATGCTCATTATCAACTTTCTTTCCGAAGTTTTTTCTTAGAAAATCTTTTTCTCAATAATAAAAACCAGTGCTATCTTTTTCAATATTTTTAATATTAATCTTTTTAGGGAAAAATAATTTTTTCTTTAAATAATTCTTGTGTTTGCCATAACAAATTAAATATTCGTGGCCTTCATAAATATAAGTATTCAATCCACCACCAGACTTTTTTTGCCAAATAAAGTTTGTAACAAAATTCTCTTCCCCAAAAATTTCATCCATTAAAACTTTTAAATAAGCTTGTTCGTTATCATCAATAGAAACAAAAATTACCCCATCATCTTTAAGGAGTTTTTTAGCTAATCTAAGACGTTCATTCATTAAGTTTAATCAACCATTACGACTAAATTTATCTCTGTAAATAAATTTTGTTGCAGAGATATTTTCTTTTTCATTTGCGGAATTATTTCCTTCTTTTTTGGAACTTTCAGTATTATAAGGGGGATCAATATAGATTACATCAAAGTTAGAATCTTCGCAAGATCTCTCTCTCTCTCTCTCTCTCTTTCTATTATTAATAAGTTCTTTAATGCATCATAATTTTCTCCGATGATTAAATTATTTTGACTTTTAGCTTCTGGGAAGCTAAAAGATTTTTCTTCATTATATTTAAGTACAGAAATCATTTTGTTATTGATTTCTGGTGCTACATCAAAAGTAAAACCAATTTTTACTCTTTTCATTAAAAATTGATAAACATTTTGTAATTGTGATTTATCTTGTAGATTGTCTAAAATCATTTTGCATAATGCTTTTTGGTCTTTATTTAAATCATTTACCGATAATTCGTCAATTTTATTTTTGTAATCTTCAAGTAATTTTAAATAATCTTTATTTTTCATATTTCTCCCTAATAATATCAAATATACTATTTATTATAAATGTTTTATTATGATAGTTTTTAAATCATATATATAAGTTTGTATTTTGAAATTTAAAGTATTAAAAAAATTAAAATTAAAGAAAAAAAATGTCTAAACTAAAATAATAAAACATATATTTAGTTTCAGTATAATTTGTTATTTTTTGAAAAAAATATTTTTTTTATGTATAATATATAAGCAAACTATGAAAATTGCCGCCTTAGCTCAGTTGGTAGAGCAACTGACTTGTAATCAGTAGGTCGTAGGTTCGAGTCCTATAGGCGGCACCATTTGCGCGAGTGGTGAAATTGGCAGACACGCTAGTTTTAGGCACTAGTGCTCTATGGCGTGAGGGTTCAAGTCCCTCCTCGCGCACCAAATCTTTTTCAAGTCCAAAATTGCTAAAAGCAATTTTTTTTATATCAAAGTAAAGTTTATTTTTAAATTATAATTACATTTATAATGTTGGTTTATAGGTGATGAGGTAAAAATGAATAAAAAAATTATTGATTTATTTTCTGGTTTGGTGGATTAACATATGGTTTTTGAAAAAATGGATTCGAAATTGTTGAAAGCATTGAACATTGACAACCAGCTTTAGATACTTATAATTTTAATTACAATAAAAACGAAAAAACAAAAGATATTACAAATATTAATGTAATTGAAATATTGAAAAAAAATCTAAAACTAAAGTAGATATTGTTATAGTAGGATTTCCATGCAAGGTTATTCTATGGCTGGAAAAAGAGATCCAAATGATAAAAGAAAAATTATATAAATATACAATAGAAGTAATTACAAAACTAAACCAAAATTATTTATTTTAGAAAACGTAAAAGGTATTTTTATCATTTAAAGAAAATGATGGTTTTTTGTAATTGATAAAATAAATTCAGAACTAGAAAAAATAGGTTATTATTCTAAATATATTTTAGTAGATGTTTCTAATTTTGGTGTTGCACAAAAAAGAGAAAGAGTTATTTTTGTAGGTACATTAAAAGAACATAGTTATTATGTTGATGAAATTATTAAAAAAATTTCTAATGTTAAATTACCTATAAAAACAGTATTTGATGCAATTCATGATTTAGAAAATCATCAAGAAGATAAAAAATTTAATCATATATTTACTAAACATACTGATAAAATGATTGAAAAAATTAAAAATACCCCTGAAGGTAAAACCGTTATGAATGGTTATTCAGATGCATTTAGAAAACAATATTATCATAAACCATCAACAACTGTAAAAGAAAATCATGGTGGAGTTCATGTTCATCCTAAACTAAATTGAGTAATGACAGCAAGAGAACTTGTAAGATTACAAACTTTTCCAGATGATTTTATATTTCATTCTACTAAATCTAATATTTTAAAACAAATAGGAAACGCAGTTCCACCTAAATTATCAGAAGAAATAGTTAAAATTATTTTAGAGGTAGTTTATAAATGTTAAATTGAAATGATCTAAATGAAATAAAGATTTTTTTAAAACAAGAATTAAAAAATATTTTTAAAGTGTATGGAAATGAAATCGAAATAAAAGCTGAGGATTTAAATTTATTAAAATCAAAAAATAGTTGCATTAGATCTTCAACAGCAATTGGTTATATTTTAGAAGAATTTATTTATTAAAAACTTAAAAATATTTTAAAAAATGATGAAACTAAATTTATACATCGAGAAATTACAGGGACTCAAAATAATATTATGATTTTATTATTTCTACTTTAAAATATGATGTATTAGTGAATATCAAAACTGAAAATTTAAATTCTACAAACTCTGCAGTTGATAGTATTAAAAAACTATACAATGATTATTTAAAATACTATAATATCCAAAAAGATTTTTATTTTGTTATTTTAAAAAAAATATCAATTAAATGAAATTGTTTCTAAAAACTACAAAAAATTTTTTAGATAAAATACAAATAGTTGATTTTAATATATATGCACTTGAAGAAATTTCATTTCTAAATGGTCATTTATAAGATCATAGAAATTGATCTTCTAGTTTTAAAAAAGAACCAGGACGATTGCACATAAATAAAAAATTTATCTATTATATAAAATTCCTGAAAATCAAGAAATATCCAATAAACAAACATTATATTTTATTGAAAATATGATATCACCACATTTAAAATCTAAAAAGTAAATTTTTAGGTCTTTTTTTATGCTTTTTTTGAATTTTCTAATTTTTGTTTTAAAATTTAATTGTAGACATAGGAGGAAGTATGTACGAAAATAGAGAAGAATCAGATATAGTTGATGGAAAAAAAGAAGGTCCTGCTGTTTATTATTTTAAATGTGGTATGACCGAATATTATAATTATGTAAATGGAAAAAAAGAAGGTCCTGCAACATTAGAAGTTTCTAATGGTGATAAAGGTTCTTATACATATAAAGATGGAAAAGCTGAAGGTGAAGCTTCAATGACTTATGCAAATGGAGATAAAGAATTATTTTTATACAAAAATAACTTAAAACATGGGCCTTCAACTTTCTATTATGCAAATGGAGATAAAGAAGTAACTAATTACGAAAATGATTACTTAGAAGGTCCTGCAACATTTTATTTTGCTAATGGAGATGTTGCAAACTATAATTATTTTAGAAATAAAAAAGAAGGTGAATACATTTTAACTAAAACAAATGGTGACAAAATAAAATCACTTTATCTTTCTGGTTATAAAGTAAAATAATTAAACTGCTAAGCAGTTTTTTTATTATTTTTAATAATAGTTTAAAATTTATAAGCTAGGAGATAATATGTTTTATGCATTAAATAAAAAGAAATTTGTAAGTTCTTTTCAAATGATAAGAGAATTTCAAAAAAATTATCAGATAAAAAAAATAGGTCATGCAGGTACTTTAGATCCACTTGCACAAGGTTTATTAATTGTTGCTACTGATGATGATACAAAATTACTTGATTATATAATCAATCAAGATAAAGAATATGTCTGTACAATGCAACTATGAGCTTTTAGTCCTTCTTATGATTCTCAGGAATTAGTTACATATTTACCTCAAAATAAAATCACTTTAAAAGATTTAGAAGATGCATTTAATAAAATCAAACAACAAACTAAACAAACTCCACCTAATTATAGTGCAAAGAACATAAATGGAATAAGAGCTTATAAATTAGCAAGACAAAACCAAGATTTTGTTTTAAAAGCAAATGATATTAAAATATATAGTTTAGATATAATTGAATATAATTTAGAAACTGGTGTAATTAAATTTAAAACAAAAGTTTCAAAAGGAACTTATATTCGCTCAATTGTCCATGATTTAGGAATAGAATTAAAAACTGATGCGATTATGATTGATTTATTTAGAAATGCCATTGGGAATATTAGTATTACTGAAAATCAAGATTTTTATAAAATAATTGACTTTTATAAATTATTTGGGCTATTTTTTTATAAAATTAATAATACACAATTAAATATATTAAATAAAAGACAAACTATTTCTCATGACAAAAAAGAAAATGGCAAAAGATTAATTACATATAATGATACAATTGTAGCCATTGCAGAATTTCTTGATAATAAGGTAAATATTATCAAAATTTTTTGACCCCAAGTTTTAAAAGAAATAGAGAAAAGAGATCCATAATGAATAAAAAATACAAATTAATTGCTTTTGATATCGATGGAACTATTTTACCATTTAAAGATGGTGAAAAAAATTTACCATTATCAAATACAATTAAAAAAATGTTTAAAAAATTAAAAGAAAAAGGATTTGTAATTGCTTTTTCTACTGCTAGGGATATTTTTACAATTGGAAATAAATTAGATACCCCTTACGTTGATTATTTTATCGGTGGTAATGGATCATTTATTTTAGATGTACAAAAAAATGAGTATATTTTTGAACAACAAATAAGTTTTGATGATTTTAAAGTATTTTATGAGAATACTAAAGATTTAGAAATAGCTTTTTCAATAGTAGGCAAAAATAAAGGTTATTACAATAAATACTTTAACATTGACCATTGATTTTATAAACCATTTAAAAAAGATTTTTTTGATATTGAAGAATATTTTAATTCAGAAGATAAATCAAACTTTTTAATTACTATCATTTCAAAAGAAATTCCTTTAACTAAAAAATATTATGAAAACTTGTTTAATTACAATAATCTAAATTTATCAGTACAAGCTAACTGAGAAGGTGGAGTTTTTGTGGCTACTAAAGGAGTTAATAAAGCTAAAAGTTTAGATATTTTAGCACAAAAATTAAACATCTCTTTAGAACAAGTTATTGCCTTTGGTGATTCAGGTAATGATCGTGAAATGTTAGAAGAAGTTGGTTTAGGTGTTGCAATGGCAAATGCTGAAGAAACCTTAAAAGAAATTGCAGATGATATAGCTTATCATGTTGATGATTTTGGTACTTATAAGTACTTATTAGAAAAAGGATTTATTGATTAATTATGGATGTTTATAATTGACCTATTGAACATAGAGAAAATGAAAATAAACCTGAAATTATTATGATTCTAGGTGCATTTGAATCTCTACATTTAGGTCATTATGAATTATTTAAATTAGCAAAACAACTAAAAAATCAAAATAAAAATGTGCAAATTGCTTGTTTATTATTTAAAAATAAACAAAATAATAATGAAAAAATTTTTCAACTCAAAACAAGAATTTATACATTAGAACATTTACAAGTAGATAAAACTATTGTAATAAATTTTGATGATAATTTTAAAAACATTGATCCTTTAAAGTTTATTAATGAGTTAAAAAATTTAAATGTTACAACAGTAATTGCAGGTTCTGATTTTAAATTTGGATTTAACCGTCAAGGTAATAACCAAATGTTAAAACAACATTTTATAACTCATATAATAAAAGAAAAGAAAGTTAATAACAATAAAATTTCAAGCACTATTATCAGACAATTAATTAAAGAAGGAAATTTAGATACAACTAATAATTTATTAATTGAAGATTATGCTTTTATTGTTGCAGTTAAAGATTACAAATTTGATTTTCCTAAAAACTTAATCAAATTACCTGCTGGAATTTATTTTTGTAATTTAGTTTATAAAGATATTGAATATCACGGATTTATTTTTATAAACTACCAAGAAAAAGAAAATCAAGTTGTGTTTTTAGATCTAGATGAAGATATTTTATTTTTTGATGAATTATTTATTGAAGTTATTAAATTTTTTAGAAATATTAATCATATTGCAGAAAATAAAATTTTTAAATCTGATTTGCAAGAAGCAATGAAATTTTTTAAAAATAATGTATAATATGTTTGCACATTGCAAAATATATTTTTTGCTCGGTTTAAAAAAATATTTTATGCTGGGTTTAAAAGGAGAAAAATGATAACAAAAGAAAAAAAACTTGAATTAATTAAAAAATTTGGAAAAAATGAAAAAGATTCAGGATCTATCGAAGTTCAAATTGCTATTTTAACAGAAGATATTGAATCATTAAAAAAACATTTCCAAACAAACAAAAAAGATTTACACTCAATGCGTGGATTTATGGCTAAAGTTAATCACCGTAAATCATTATTATCATATTTAAAAGCAAATGATCAAAATGCTTATTTCAAATTAATTCAAGAACTAAAAATAAGAAAATAATCCGAATTTTCATAACACTCAAGTTTACATTTTTAATGTAGCTTGAGTTTTTTATTAAAAAATTAAATAAAAAACTCAAAATAATGAGTTTTTGATGAATAACATATGGTACACCATACAGGGCTCGAACCTGTGACCCGAAGATTAAGAGTCTCCTGCTCTACCAACTGAGCTAATGATGCATATATAATTAATATATCACAAAAATATTTTTATTGATATAAAAAATAAAGTATAATATTATAATATCAAAATCTGGAGGCATAATGTATAAGAAAGTAGATTTAAGAGATAAAGAAATTGCGGAATTAATTAATAAAGAAGCACAAAGACAAAATGAAAATATTGAACTGATTGCATCTGAAAATTACGTTTCAGAAGATGTTATGAAAGCTGCTGGAAGTTGTTTAACTAATAAGTATGCAGAAGGTTATCCAAATGCTAGATATTATGATGGTTGTGAGTATGCAGATGAAATAGAAAAAATTGCAATTAGTAGAGCTTGCCAATTATTTAGTTGTGCATATGCAAATGTTCAACCTTATAGTGGATCAGTTGCTAATGCAGCAGTTTATATGTCATTATGTGAACCTAATGATCGTGTTTTAGGTCTTCAATTATCATCTGGAGGACATTTAACACATGGTTATAAAATTTCATTTAGTGGAAAATTTTATGATAGTCATTTTTATGAAGTTGATGAAAATGGAATTTTAGATTATGATAAAATCGAACAAATAGCATTAGAAGTGAAACCTAAAATGATAATTACAGGATATAGTGCTTATTCACAAATTATTGATTTTAAAAGATTTAGAGAAATTGCTAATAAAGTAGGAGCATATTTATTTGCTGATATTAGCCATATTGCCGGTTTAGTTGTTGCAGGTGAACATCCTTCACCATTCCCTTATGCAGATGTTGTTATGACAACAACTCATAAAACATTAAGAGGGACTAGAGGAGCAATAATTTTAACTAATTCAGAAGAAATTATTAAAAAAATTAATCGTTCAGTTTTTCCAGGTTATCAAGGTGGCCCATTAGTACACCAAATTGCAGCTAAAGCTGTTTCATTTAATGAAGCATTAACTCATGATTTTAAAAAATATGCTCAACAAATTATTTTAAATGCAAATGTTTTTTGTCGTCAATTCATCTCAAAAGGTGTAAAAGTAATTTCTGGTTTAACTCAAAATCATTTATTTATAATTGATGTTAAAACATCATATGGTTTAACTGGAAAAAAAGCTGCTGATATTTTAAGTATTATTAAAATTACAGCAAATAAAAATTCAATTCCTCAAGACCAAGAAAAACCCACAGTTACTAGTGGAATTCGTTTAGGTGTTGCCGCAATGACTACTAGAGGATTCACTGAAAATCAATTTATTATATTAGCTAATTTAATTCATAAAGCATTATCAGAACCAGAAAATTTTGTATTACATGAAATAATTAAAAAAGAAATTTTAAAATTATCTGCAGATTTTCCAATCAAAAAATACACTGTTAATGAATAAAAATAAGTAAAGGTGTTGTTTTCTAACAACATTTTTATTTTTTTAAAATTTTTAAAATATAGTTGTATAATTTATCTTGAATTCAAGATATTAGGAGGTTATTATTAAAGAGTTAAAAAGTGTTATAGGTATTATGAGAGCTAATAATAAACTCATCTTAGATTTAAAGCAAACATTATTAAATTATGATATAAATCAAAGTGAATTTGCTGTTCTTGAATACCTCTTCCATAAAGGTAGAAAAAATATTGATGAAATAAGAAAACACATTTTATTAACAAGTGGTAGTGTTACTTATGTTATTGATAAATTAGAACAAAAAAACTATGTAATACGAACTATATGTAGTACAGATAAAAGAATTTTTTGGGTTGATATTACACAAAAAGGTAAAAACTTAATATCTGAAATTTTTCCTCTTCATAAACTAAATACCAAAAATATTTTTAAAAATTTAAAAGAAGAAGAAATTTTATTATTAAATAAATTATTACAAAAAATATAAACTATATAAAAGAAGGTACAAAATGAAAGTAGAATTAGGAATTACAACATTTGGTGAAACAACAATTATTGAAGGTCAAGAAGTAGCAATAGCTCATGACCAAAGAATTAGAGATATGATTGAAGAAATGAAACTAGCTGATGAAGTTGGTTTAGATGTTTATGCAATTGGTGAACATCATCGTAAAGACTTTGCAGTATCAGCACCTGAAATTCTTTTAGCTGCTGGAGCGGCAGTTACTAAAAATATTAAATTATCTACTGCAGTGACAATTTTATCTTCTATTGATCCGATTAGAGTTTATCAACAATTTTCAACAATTGATGCAATTTCCAATGGTAGAGCTGAAATTATGGTGGGCAGAGGTTCATTTACTGAATCATTTCCATTATTTGGTTATAAATTAGAAAATTA
Organism: Mycoplasma miroungirhinis; assembly: GCF_013008815.1. GTDB lineage: Bacteria > Bacillota_I > Bacilli_A > Mycoplasmatales > Metamycoplasmataceae > Metamycoplasma > Metamycoplasma miroungirhinis. The sequence continues at coordinate 97,733 of NZ_CP053097.1, forward strand.
TGCTGAATTATTTAATGAAAAATTAGAAATGTTTAAAAAAATTAATGATAATGAAATACTAAATTGACAAGGTAAATTTACTCAATCTGTTACAAATACTGGAATTTATCCACGTATTGCAAACAATGCTAAATTACCTATTTGAGTAGCAACTGGTGGAAATCCTGAATCTACTGTGAATATAGCAAAACAAGGTCTTCCTATTTCATATGCTGTTATTGGTGGTTCTCCTAAATACTTTAAAGGTTTAATTGATGCTTATCGTAGTATTGGAAGACAGTTTGGATTTAGTGATGAACAATTACAAGTTTCAACACATTCATGAGGTTTTTTAGGTGATAATGACCAAGAGGCAATTGATAAATATTTTCATCCTACAAAACAATTAGTAGATCAAATTTCCAAAGAAAGACCACATTGAGAACCACTTACAAAAGAACAATATTTAACTAGTGTTTCAGATGATGGAGCTATTTTTGTAGGTGATGCTAAACGTGTCACTAAGAAAATAATTTCTACAATGGAATATTTAGGAATAGATAGATTTTATTTACATATTCCAGTTGGATCTATGAAACATCAAGATGTATTAAGATCTATTGAAATTTTTGGAAAAGAAGTTGCACCAAAAGTAAGAGAATATTTCAAAGATAAACAAAAAAGAGAACCAGGAATGTAATTTTATGGAAATAGAGCTAGGAATTAGTAGCTTTGGTGAAACAACATTAATTGAAGGTGAAAACAAACCTTTAGAACATCATAAAAGAATCCAAAATATGATGGAAGAAGTGCAATTAGCTGATAAATTAGGTGTTGATGTTTATGCAATTGGTGAACATCATCGTAAAGATTTTGCAGTATCAGCACCTGAAATTGTTTTAGCAGCCGCTGCTGCAACTACTAAAAATATTAAATTATCTTCTGCAGTAACTGTGATTTCTTCAATTGATCCAATTAGAGTTTATCAACAATTTTCAACAATTGATGCAATTTCCAATGGTAGAGCTGAAATTATGGTGGGAAGAGGTTCATTTACTGAATCATTTCCATTATTTGGTTATAAATTAGAAAATTATGCTAAATTATTTGATGAAAAATTAGAAATGTTTAAAAAAATTAATGATAATGAAATACTAAATTGACAAGGTAAATTTACTCACTCTGTTACAAATACCGGAATTTATCCTCGAGTTGCTAATAATAAAAAATTACCAATTTGAATAGCAACAGGTGGTACTGAAGAATCTACTTATAAAATTGCAAAACAAGGTCATTTTATAAATTATGCAATTATATGAGGTAATTGAAATAAATGATCTGATTTAATAAGTACTTATAAAAAAGTAGCTCTTGAATCAGGACATAAAAAAGAAAATATTAAAGTAGCTACTCACTCATGAGGATTTATTGCAGAAACTGATAAAGAAGCGCAAGATAAATATTTTATTCCAACTAAAATATTAGTAGATCAATTAGCAACTGAAAGAGAAAAATGAAGACCTTTAACTTATGAAGGATATCTAAATGGATTAGGAGATAAAAAACCATTTTTTGTTGGAAGTCCAAAAACAGTTGCTAAAAAGATTATTGATTTTATAGAAGATTTACAAATTGATAGATTTTTATTACATTTACCAATTGGTTCTTTAAAACATCAAGATATTTTAAAAGCTATTAGATTATATGCAACTGAAGTCATTCCAGTTGTTAAAAACTATTTTAAAAATAAATAAAATAAATAAACAAAAATTAGACTCGAATCTCTAAAATCGAGTTTTTTATCATTGCTAAAAAGCCTAAGAATTTATTGTTTTTTTATGTTATAATATGAATATTAATTTATATTGAAAGGATATTTATGCAAAATCAAGTTAAAAAAATTGGTGTATTCTTTTCAATTATGATGTTAGTAGGATCAGTAGTTGGAATAGGAATATTTTTTAAAAACCAATCAGTATCAAAAGCAACAAATAATGATGGATTAACCTGATTAATAGCTTGAATTATCGGGGGAATTATTTCCATTTCTTGTGCTGTTTGTTTTGGAGAAATTGGTTCTTTTAAACATACAAAACTGTCAGGAATTAGTAATTGAGCCTATAAGATAGCAGGTAAACACTTTGGTTACTTTGTAAATAACGCTTATGCACTCTTTTATTATGGTATTTTAATTTCTGTTTTAGGAATTTTTGGTTCTGAAATATTTTTTTATTTTATATCTAAATCATTTAATTTAGATTTTAGTTCAATATTTCCTATTTGAGTTCATGTTATAGTGGGAATATTTTTAAGTATATTTTTTATAGTTTTAAATTTAATTTCTACATACATTTCTGCATTTTTTCAAACAATTGTTACATTTATTAAATTTATTCCTTTATTATTTGCACTAATTGTTGGGATTATTTTTCCATTTGAACATAATAATGGGGGAATTAATGCATTTATAAATAAATCATTTTCAATTAAAGCTGTTGTAGTTATTTTACCAGCTATATTATTTTCGTATGATGCTTTCTTAATTTCAGGTTCAATTGGAAATAAAGTTAAAAATAGTGCCAAAAATCTTCCTAAAGTTATTATTTTGGGAATGTCTATTGTAACTATTTTATATACTTTAATTGCAATTTCATCTATTTTACATAACCAAGGGAAAATTGAAGATCTTATTTTAGATTCATTAAAAATAAAAAACGCAAGTTTATTATCTAATATTATTTTATTCTTTTTAATCATTTCTACATTAGGAGTAATTAATGGAATAACTGGTGCATTTGTAAATGAAATAGAAAATATGGTTAATGCTAAATTAATATTCGGAAGTAATTATTTAGTAAATAAATTTGGAACTAAAAAATCAGCTTTTTTAATTTCAATAATTATTAAAACAATTTGAGGAATTTTTATTTTCATTCCTTCAATTATTTTAAACACAGATATTTTAATTGATGCTTTTACTAATTTTATTGTTGCGATATTTTTTATGATATATATAATAATTATTTTCATATATTCAAAAAATCGACATAAAATAAGTGAAACTAAAAAAATAAATAGTTATCTATTTTATACAATGTCATTTATTGCTGTCTTTGGTATTTTAGTAGCTGAAATTGGTTATTTAGTTACTTCTGCAACATTTTTATTCGATGATACATTGCAAAATCCAGCAAATTGAGGGCTATTTTTAAGTCTTAATGAACACTTGATTAAACACTACTTACCTTATTTATTAAATATATTAATGGTTTTAGTTTTTCTTTGCATCCCATACTTAAATTTCTATTTAGAAAAGAAAATTAATAAAAGAAATTTAATTGAAGAGTTTCCGACACTTATCCAAATCGATTAATAAAATAAAATTTGTACTCACTTCTAGTTTAGTTATTGTGAGTACTTTTTTTTAAAAAAAAATAATAAAAAATCACAGTTTACCTGCGATGATTATTTCTTTATTAACAAAATTTTTATTTTTTATCTTGAGATTTTTGGAATCTACGATTAAATTTTTCAACTTGTCCTGTAGCTTTAGCAGAAGTTCTATTTCCAGTGTAAAAAGGATGACAATTTGAACAAACATCTATTGATATTTTAGTAGCTGTTGTTCCAAATTCATGTTCTGTTCCGCATGATGAGCAAGCTATTTTCATTTCTTTGTATTCTGGATGGATACCTTGTTTCATATAAAGTTACTCCTTTTCATTTAGTATATTTTATTTTATCATATTTTTATTCTTTTTAAATTTTTATTGTTTTAGTTTTGAAAATTTGATCAATTTTATCTACTTGTGCTCAAAAGCCAGCTTTACTTTGCCTTGCTTTTTGTTCTACATTTAATAATTGAAAATAATATTCCTTATTTTTAGTGTAATATATACTCTTAAAATTCAGCGAAATATAATTTACTCTTGCTAATCCATTTTTTATTATTTTTAAATTAATAGAATTTTGATTTAGATCAAATATTTGTGTTACTGTTCTTTTATAACGATCATAGGTTTGAAATTTGTGATCTATGTATATTGTTGAATCATTTTTAAATATTAACTCTTTTAAAAAATTTTTAGCTTTTAATGCTCAACTGTTTTCCAATCCTTTTGTTAAATGTCAATTATTATTTATTTTTCTTCTTGATTCAGGAGTATCTATACCTTGTAATCTTATTAATTCATTTTTAGAAGTTTTTAATGTATCTCCATCAATTACTTCAATAATTTTTTCTTTAGTTAATGAATAATGACTATTGTTTTTTATAGTTTGAATGTTGTTATTAAAATAACAACTTACAAAAGTAGTACTTAAAAATAAATAACTTAAAAAGAAAATGAATTTTATTATAAGTTTTTTGTTTTTCACATTATTTAAAGTAAAAAAAAGATAAAAAAACAAAAAATTTAAATATGGACAAAAATATTAACATTTTTGTCCACTTTTAATTTATTTGTTAATTATTTTGTACAATTAATCATCTACCATCTGCTAGTCGATTAAATTGTCTATCAACGGTTAAAAGTTTATATAGTTCTCCCCGTTTTTTCTCTAAAAGCTTATCTTCGGATAAAAGATCGTTGTTTTCAATTGTTCATTTTTCCATAAAATGTTTTTTTACGTATTGGAAAATAGTTTCAAAATCTAACTCTTCTTTTTTATTATCTAAAAAAGCTTTTATCGAAATGGTTAACATTGTTTCATTATTCATAATTTATACCTCAGATCATAGTTATATCACTTTTGTATGAACATATTATATTATATTTTATACATAAGAAATTAAAGGAAACTAAAAATAACATAATAAATAATTTAAAAATGACTTTTGAGAAAATAGAAAGAAAAAGAATATATAAATTTAGGAAATAGTTAATTTCAAATTATTATTTATAGAGTGCATATATAAATATATATGCTTTTATTATTGTGCTATAATTATTTTGTATAAATATATCATAATAATTTTGCAATATATAACCTTATTTGGATCATTTTTTCATAAAGAATAAAAAGATCAAAAGCAATTATAGCACAAAATTCTAAATATATTTATATTTCATAAAAAATTCTAAAAAATAAAATAAAGAGGTAAAAATGTCAGTTTTTAATAAAAACTTTAATGGTATTCACGTTTATAGTGAAATCGGTGAATTAGAATCTGTATTAGTTCATGAACCAGGGCGAGAAATCGATTATATTACCCCATCAAGACTTGATGAGTTATTATTCTCAGCTATTTTAGAAAGCAATGATGCACGTAAAGAACATAAAAACTTTGTTAAGTCATTACTAGATAGAGGTATTAACGTTGTTGAACTAACAGATTTAATTTCAGAAACATTTGATTTAGTTTCAAAAGAAACACAAGATCAATTAATAGAAGAATTCTTAGAAGAAGCAGTTCCTGTATTAACAGAAGAAAATAAATCTCATGTAAGAAAATTCTTAAAAGAAAAATCAACTAGAGAAAAAGTTGAATTTATGATGAGTGGAATTACTAAATATGATTTAGGAATTAAAGAAGGACCAGAATTAATTATTGATCCAATGCCTAACTTATACTTTACTCGTGATCCATTTGCATCAGTTGGAAATGGTGTTACAATTCACTACATGCGTTATGTAGTAAGACAAAGAGAAACATTATTCTCACGTTTTGTATTTAAAAATCACCCTAAATTAGTAAATACACCATGATACTACGATCCATCACAAAAATTATCAATCGAAGGTGGAGACGTATTTATTTACACAAACGAAACATTAGTTATTGGAGTATCTGAAAGAACAGATTTAGAAACAGTTACTTTATTAGCTAAAAATATTTCAAAAAACAAAGAAGTTGAATTTAAACGTATTGTTGCAGTTAATGTTCCAAAATGAACAAACTTAATGCACTTAGATACATGATTAACAATGTTAGACAAAAACAAATTCTTATATTCTCCAATTTTATTAGAAGTATTAAAATTCTGAGACTATGACTTAACACAAGAAAATCCACAACCAAAAGAAAATGGATTACCATTAGAAGAATTATTAGAATCAATTATTCATGAAAAACCTATTTTAATACCTATAGCAGGTGAAGGTGCTTCAAGAATGGACGTAGAACGTGAAACACACTTTGATGGAACAAACTACTTAGCAGTAGCTCCAGGTGTAGTTGTTGGTTATTCACGTAACTTCAAAACAAATGCAGCATTAGAAAAAGCTGGAATTACAGTTATTCCATTCCATGGAAATCAATTATCACTAGGTATGGGTAATGCGCGTTGTATGTCAATGCCTTTATCACGTAAAGACGTTAAATAATAAACATTTTATACATTATAATTAAATATTAGATTATTTGTTTTATAATTTATAGAAGCAAAAAAGTTATTATTATTTTAATAATCTTAACTTAAATTAAAAATTAACGAAAGGAAAACATATGTCTGACGAACAATTAGTTATGACAAGCGACAAAAAGAAAAAAATTAGTTTCTTTTCAGCTATCTTAATTGTTATCGGTGGATCAGTTGGAGCAGGAATATTTTTACGTTCTAGTTCTGTTTTAAAAGAATCAGGTGGAAATATTTTCTGAGCTATCTTTGCTTGATTATTAGCTGCTTTTGCCGTTATAACAATGGCAATTGCATTAGTTGAAGTTGCTTCAGGTCGTAACGATAACTTAGGTATGATCGGATGAAATAAGGCCTTTAATGGTCTTTACATTTATAAAGGATGTAAATGATTTATGACATTTTTATATTTACCATTTACTTTCTATTTCATGCCTTTATACGTTATTATTCAGATGCAAGATGCAGCATCAGGATTCGTTTCTGGTGGTGGAGAAATAATTAATAAAGCATTTGGAGAAAATGATTGAATCATAATGATGGTTATAACATTAGGTATTTCAGGTTGATTCTTCTTTACAGCAGGATTAAGCTCAAGAATTGGAAATATTCAAAACTGAATAGTTACATCATTAAAATTTATACCTTTAATTGTTGTTGTTATTTTAGGGTTATTATTTGCAACAGATAAATTAAATTCTAAAGCTGACGATCCAACTTTAACAGTTGGTCAACAATTATTACAAATTACATGATGAGATGCTAAAGCGTCATCATTAAAATCACTATCACCAATATTTGGTCTATTTACATCTATGGCTGGAATCTTCTTTGCTTATGATGGATTTTATGTAACAGCAGGAATTCAATCAGAAATGGCTGAACCTAAAAAAACTCCTTTAGCATTAGTTTTAGGATTATCAACAGTTACATTTATTTATCTATTATTAGCTATATCAATGACAGTAGGTGCAGCTAAAGGTGGATTCTACGATTTCTCTGAACCTTTAAAAAAGAACAATTCAGGATGAATGTTCGGAATCATTAACATGTTCATCGCAATAGGAATTTTAGGAATTATTAATGGATTCGTTATGTGATGTACAAGATTCGTTGAAGATTTAATAAAAGAAGGTGAATTAGCAGTTCCTCATAGAATTTACAAAAAAATGTTAACTTCAAAAACTCCATTAGTAGGAACAATTTATTCAATTATTATTTCATTACCAATTGTTGTTATATTTAATGTTATTGGTTCTCTAGCTTACTTCCCAGATGCATATGATGGATCAGGATATGGTGGAAATCACTTCTTATCTGATTTAACATTTGCAGATAGAATGGCAAATTGAATGGCTGTTATTGCATTTGCATTTATTGCTTTATCAATTTTCGGAGCACTGAAAAACCGTAAAGGTAATTGAATACAAGTTGAAAAAGGAAAACACACAGTATGAGCTGGTTGAGTGGCAGTTACATTAGTATTTTCAGCTTTATTTATTTACGCATTAGATTCATATGTATCATTAGGATTATTAACATCAAATGGTCACAAATACGATGCTCACAATAAAGAATTATTCTCAAATGAATTTATAGGACAAATAGTAACTAGTGTTCTATTACCATTATTTGTTCTATTTATGTTTGGAATGGTGCCAATTGAAAAATTCATTATTAGTAAGAAAAAAGCTTTATATGAAAGAAAATTAAGTGAAAATCTTTCAGAACAAGATAGACAAAAATACTTAGAATTACAAGAATTTAACAACTTAAGACTTTCAACATTTGAAACTGTATGTTAATTTCTAAATCGTTAAAAGTACCCAATTTTTTGGGTATTTTTTTATTAAATAAAAATTCAAATGTTGTAAAATATAATTATATTTATAAACATATGTTTATGAATATAAAACATGATTATAAACAAAATATTAATAACGAATTAAGGAGAAAAATGCCTATTAATTTAAAAGGTAGAAGTTTAGATTCAGCTTTAAATTTTACAACAGAAGAAGTAAGATATTTATTAGATTTATCTAAAAATTTAAAAAAATCTAAAGAACAAGGATTACATACAAATAATCGTCCTTTAACAGGAAAAAATATTGCTATAATGTTTCAAAAAGATTCAACTAGAACACGTTGTGCATTTGAAGTAGCAGCATTTGATTTAGGTGCAGGATGTACTTATATAGGACCTGCAGGAAGTAACTTTGGTAAAAAGGAATCAATCGAAGATACTGCTAAAGTATTAGGAAGATTTTATGATGGTATTGAATTCCGTGGATTTAAACAAAGTGACGTTGATGCTTTAGTTAAATATTCAGGAGTTCCTGTTTGAAATGGTTTAACAGATGCTGAACATCCAACACAAATGTTAGCAGACTATATGACAATGGAAGAACACCTAGGAAATATGAAAGGTAAAAAAGTTGTTTTTTCAGGAGATATTAAAAACAACGTTGCACGTTCAATTATGATAGGTGGAGCATTTGTTGGAGCTCATGTTGTATTATGTGGACCAGAAGAAATGTTTGATTTAATTAAAAATGGAGAAGGTTACAAAGAAGTTTTTGATAAAACTCAAGAATTATTTGCTCGTAACGGTGGATCAGTTTCATTTAGTTCAAATAAATTAGAAGCTGCTAAAAATGCAGATGTAATTTATACAGACGTTTGAGTTTCATTAGGAGAAGATTTCTCATTATTTGGACCTCGTATTGAACAATTAAAAGATTTCCAAGTAGATATGAAAATGATTAAAGCTGCCAATGAAGATGTAGTATTCTTACATTGTTTACCAGCTTTCCATGACGATCATACTTTATTCTCAAGTGAAATTAAAGAAAAATTTGGAAAACAATATCCTGAAGTTGCAACCGGAGCAATGGAAGTAACAGATGAAGTATTCCAATCAAAACACAATAAAGCATTTGATCAAGCTGAAAACCGTATGCATACAATTAAAGCAGTTATTTTAGCTACAATAGGATACTAAAATATGTCAAGAATAGTTATTGCATTAGGTGGAAACGCTTTAGGTAATACACCTAGCGAACAAAAAGAGTTAGTTAAATTACCAGCTAAAAAAATCGCACAATTAGTAAAATCAGGTCACGAAGTAATTATTGGACATGGTAATGGACCTCAAGTTGGGATGATTTTTAATGGATTTGTGAATTCACATTCAGTAAATGAAAAATCACCATTAGTTCCATTGCCTGAATCAGGAGCAATGAGTCAAGGATACATTGGATACCATATGATTAGTGCTATTACTAATGCTTTTTATGATGAAGGTTTAAAAGATAAAGAAGCTTTATACATTTTAACTCAAACATTAGTTGATAAAGATGATGTTGCTTTTAAAAACCCAACAAAACCAATTGGACCATTTTATGCAACACGTGAAGATGCAGAAGCTTCAAATCCAAATTCAGTAATCGTTGAAGATGCAGGAAGAGGATTTAGAAAAGTTGTTGCTAGTCCATTACCTATTAACTTTGTTGGTATAAACCAAATTAAAAATGCTATTTCAGCAGGAGCTACTGTTGTTGTTGGTGGAGGTGGAGGAATTCCTACTATCGCCAATGAAAATGGACACATAGATGGAACAGATGGTGTTATTGATAAAGACTTTGCATTAGCAAAATTAGCAAGTTTAATTCACGCAGATTATTTTGTCGTATTAACTGCTATTAATAATGTAATGGTAAATTACAATAAACCAGATCAAAAAGCTCTTACAAATGTTACAGTTTCAGAATTAGAAAAATATATCGAAGAAAAACAATTTGCACCAGGAAGTATGTTACCTAAAGTACAAGCTGCAATTAAATTCGTAAATGAAGGTGGAAAAGCAGCATTTATTGGTGATTTAAAAGATTTAGAAGATATTATTAACGAAAAAACTGGAACAAAAGTAACCAAATAATTATTAAATAAATTCCCTTTTTAGGGGGAATTTTTCTTTTTTAAGAAAAAAATTTTAAAAACCATCTCAAAAAACAATTGAAAAAATTTTTTTCAAAAAACAAAATGGTTTTGAAAAAGGTTTTTTAAAAAATTAAAAAGTTAAATTTATGCTCTTTTTTTGATTAAATTTTCACTTTTTACTTTTAACACTAAAAAAACTATTAATTTTTAAATTTTTTAGAAATTTTTCAAAAAAAATATCTTCAAATTTCTAAATATTTTTATGCTTTTTAGTTGTAAAATCAATGGTGAAGAAGTATAATTAAATTAAGACATAAAAAGAAGGTATATATATGAAAATGAAAGCATTAGTTTACCACGGTGAACACAAAATTGCATTAGAAGAAGTTGACAAACCAACATTAAAAAGACCTGAAGATGCAATTGTAAAAATTATTAAAACCACTATTTGTGGAACAGACCTAGGTATTTACAAAGGAAAAAACCCTGAAGTAGCTGACGGTAGAATTTTAGGACACGAAGGAATTGGAGTTGTTGAAGAAGTAGGTTCAGCAGTTACAACCGTTAAACCAGGAGATAAAGTTTTAATTTCTTGTGTAACTCCTTGTGGAAAATGTGACAATTGTAGAAAACAATTATATTCACACTGTAGAGATGAAGAAGGTGGATGAAAATTTGGTTATATGGTTAATGGAACACAAGCTGAATACATCAGAGTTCCACATGCAAATAATTCATTATATAAATATCCTGATACAATATCAGATGAAGAAGCAGTTATGTTAAGTGATGCTCTTCCTACAGGACACGAAATTGGTGTAAAATACGGGCAAGTTAAACCTGGAGATACTATCGCAATAGTTGGAGCAGGACCAGTAGGAATGGGAGTATTATTAACATCGCAATTATATTCACCAGCTAAAATTATTGTTATTGACTTTGACAAAAACAGATTGAAAAAAGCTTTAGAATTAGGTGCTACACATACATTAGTACCAACTGATAACATTGTAGAAGAAGTTAAGAAAATTTCAGGTGGAGATGGTATTGATGTTGCTATTGAAGCAGTTGGAGTACCTGCAACATGAAATACATGTCAACAAATAGTAAAACCTGGTGGACATATTTCAGTAGTTGGAGTACATGGTAAAAAAGTAGATTTCAATGTTGAAAATCTATGAATTAAAAACTTAACAATTACAACTGGATTAGTAAATACAGATACAACTCCATTATTAATTAATGCAGTTGCAACTAAAAAATTACCAGTTGATAAATTAGTAACACACTACTTCAACTTAAGTGATATTATGAAAGCATACGAAACATTCTTAAACGCTGCAGATACAGAAGCAATGAAAGTGTTAATCGACGCTCAAAAATAAAATACAAATAAAAATTCCCCGTGTGGGAATTTTAATATTTTTTTTAAATTCATCTATAACTAAAATCGCAAGCTAATTAATTAGTAACATAACTTAAATTAAAAACACTAAAAAAGTTCAAAAACATACTATAATAGTTAATTATCTCACAAATGCAAATTAAAAATTCCCAGGCGGGAATTTTTAATATTTATTTTTTGTAGTTAATTCCTAGAGCTTTTAACATAGGAACTAAGAAGAAATTAAATGGTTTATTAAAGTGTGGTAAGAAGTAAACATCTGTTAAAGCAATTTCAGGTAATGTTAGATTTTTTTGTAATGCTAGAGCAAACATATAAATAACTTCAGTATGAATTGCTTTTCCTCAACTTCCAATTTGTACACCTAGAAGTTTAAATGTTTTTGGATTATAAACAATTTTACATGCAACTTTTTCATATTCATCCATAAATTCTGGTCTATCATTATCTTCTCAATAAACTTCTTCTACTTCATCAGCTTCAAATCCTGATTTTAAAGCCATTGTTTTTGTTAAACCAGTTGATGCATAATGACAATTGAATACATTAATTGCATTTGTACCTGCAACACCAGGGAAACCTACATTAACATTTGCTAAATGTAAAGCAGCAACTAAACCACTTTTTACAGCATTTGTAGCTAAAGCTGTATGTGTTGGTTTATTTGTTACTTTATTTAATAAAGCACATGAATCTCCAACAGCATAAATATCTTTATCAGTTACTGTTCTATTAAATTCATCAACAACGATAGCACCATTAGGTAATTTTTCTACATCACTTAATGCATCTGTATTAGGTTTAAATCCAATTGATAAAATAACTAGATCAGCATCATATTCACCTTTATCTGTAACAACACTTGATACATGTATTCCATCTTTACTTTTGAATTCTTTAACTGATTCTCCTAAATGTAAATTAACACCATCAGCTACCATGTTTTTTTGCATTATATCTGTAAATTCTGGATCAAAATAATTTGGTGTTACTCTTTCTTGTAAATCAATTAAAGTAACTTTTTTATTTTTCTTAACAAAAGCCTCTACTAATTCCACTCCAATGTATCCAGCACCTACTACAACAACATTTTTGATTTTGTCATCATTTGCTTTTTCTACAATTTCTTGTGCATGTTGGAATAATTTTGATAAGACAATATTTTTATATTCTCTTCCAGGGAAATTTGGTTCAATAGGTCAAGTTCCACCTGCAAACACTAATTTGTCATATGTATCTGTAAATTCACGATTATTTTTTAAATCTTTAACAATTAATGTTTTATTTGTTCTATCGATTTTAATAACTTCGTGATTTGTTTTTAAATTTACTCCATATTCATTTTTTAAAATGTCAGGATTTGAATAAAATAAACCATTTGGGTCTTCAAACATTCCACTTACTCAAACTGCAATTCCACATCCTAAAAATGAAACATTGTCATTTCTATCATATGCAGTTATTTCAGCATTTGGATTAACTGTTTTTAATGTTCTTAAAAAGCTAGTACCAGCGTGGTTAGCTCCGATTAAAATGATTTTCATAATTCTCTCTCTTAAATTTTTTATTTTTTATATATTAATTATACATTGTTTTTTAATATGCAAATTTTAGAATTATTTAAATATTGGAAATTACAAATAAAAAATGTAAAATTGTGTTGAATTTAACAAAAAATGTCATTGTTTTTTAAACCTATTAAAGGTTACTTTTTTTTGTTAATTTATTTTATTTATACTTTTTTATTTGGTTATTTTTGTTTTTGTGTTAAATTTTTAAATGTATTAATATTTATTAATACTTATAATATACATTATTAAAACATTACATATTACATATTTAGAATTTAAGGGAAAAAAATGAAAAAGAATAAAAAATTTATATTTTCAATAGCTACTGTTTCTTTAGTAGCTTCATTAGTAGCAATGCCTATAGTTGCTGCTTCATGTTCAACAAATGCTAAAACATCAAATCAAGCAAATGTTGCTAATTTCTTGATAAAAGCAAATGGTTACACAGATGCAATGGTAAAACTAGATGTTGAAACTGCTACACTTGCAGGTGGTTGAGGTGATACAAGATCATTACTAAAAGGAAAAGATGGAAGAGAAACATTAGTTGTTGTTGGTGCAACACAAATAGTAGCAAATGATGGTATTCAAGCAAAAGGAAGTTTAAAAAGAACAGATGTTGAAGCTGTTAAAAAAATGTTCCAAGATGCTGTTTTAGATAAAGAAAATAAAAATTTATATATTAATGTTAAAGATAAAAAAGGTGTAGAAAAAGAAAAATTTGTATTTAGTGTATATGATCATGGTAACTATTCATCAATTGCTGAAGATGCAAAAATTTCAGTAGATACCAAAGGTACAGAAGTAAATGCTTACCAAACTGCATTAGTTGATGGAGGAGATTATTTTGAAAAAACAGAATCTGGAGAATTTAAAAGAAAATCAAATACTCCAAAACTAAAAATTCGATTCATTCCTTCAAATGATCCAGCTGGTGTTGGACAAGCAAGCAAAAAACTTGAAACTTACTTAAATAAAAAAGGATTCAATGTTAATATTACAGTAGCAACTGACTATAATGCAGCAGCATTAAGTTTAAAAAATGGTTCAATTGACATCGCATTCTTACCTGCAGGTTCATGAGCAAAAGAAGCAACAGGAACAAACTTTATTTTATCAGCTGGAAGAGATGTACAAGTAGTGGATCCATATGTTTCAGTAAATAACACTACTACTCCTGCATTTGAAAATGAAAAATTATTAGTTAATGCTCTTAATGGTTATAAAACATTTAATGAAAAAAATAAAATAAAACAAATAAAAGATGGAAAAGAAACAACTGAATCAAGAGATTTATATGTTCCTAAAACTAGTGATTTAGCTGCAACAGCAGCAGATCCAGAACACGGATATACAGAAGAATTAAAATCTAAAGTTGATGCTTTAATTACTGAAGGAAAAGGAAACTTACCAGTTGTAGGTTACTACCGTTCATACATTATGGCTAAAAAAGATTCACCTATAGCTAAAAAAATTGAACAAGCATTAAATGAACAAGGTTCAAATTGAAAATTAAACTGAGATGAAGTTAAAGATTTAATAAAATACGCTTATACATCTACTACTTCATCAGCTTCATATATTTTCCCAGAAGCATGATTTAAAAAACATTTTATTGGATTTAAAACCTTTCAAGGATAATTTAAAGTGAAAAAATCAGAAATAAATTTTAATGTTAAAATTTCTTTAGAAAATAAAACTAATGAAACAACAGATTGAAATATAGATTGAACAGATGTTAATAAAACTTATCCTAATGGAAAAAAAGGTTTAACAGATGTTAACCTTTCTATAAAACAAGGAGAATTTGTTGCAATTATTGGTCTTTCAGGTGCTGGTAAAACCACACTATTAAAAACCGTTAATAAAATCAATGAAATATCAACAGGAACTTTACAAGTAGGACCTTATAACGTAAATCAATTAAAAGGTAAAAATTTAAGAAAATTTAGAACTAAAGTAGGAATAGTTTTCCAAGGTTATAATTTAATTGATAATATAAGTGTTTTACAAAACGTGCTAGCTGCAAGATTACCACAAATGAATTCTTTTCGAGCATTTATAGGTTGATATAAAAAAGAAGATATTCACTTTGCTTATCAATGTTTAGCAAAAGTAAATATTTTAGAAAATGCTTATGATAAAGCTAAAGATTTAAGTGGTGGACAAATGCAACGTGTTGCATTAGCACGTACTTTAGCTCAAAAACCTAAAATCATTTTAGCCGATGAACCAGTAGGTGCATTAGATCCTATAATGGCTAAATCAGTAATGGATGGTTTTTTACTTGTTAATAAAATGGATAAAATTACAGTTTTAGCTAATCTACACCATGTTGATTTAGCGTTACAATATGCAGATCGTATTATTGGGGTTAAAAAAGGAAAAATTGTTTTTGATAACACTTGAGATATTGTAAATTTAGAAGTATTAAAAAATATTTATGGTGAACAACTAGAACAATTTGATGAACAACAATTTGTTGAAACTAAACGTAAAAGAGAAATAATACAAGAAGAAATAGAAACAAAAATTAAGGAATTTAAATAATGCAACAAACAATGTTTAAATTCAAAAGAGTAAAAACAAATATTATTGAATATTTTAGTCCTAAATTTATTGACATAAATGGCCAAAAAGTAACTAAAAAATTTCCATTTTTATTAATATCTACTATTTTAGCAAGTATTATTATTGTTATTTTACTCTTTATAAGAATAAAACCAGATTTTCAAAATTCTAAAACTTTTGGTAGTTTACTTGCTAATTTCTTTGATTTAAGTACAAATGCAGAAATCGGTGAAAAAAATGATATAACAGCTGCAGATACAGCAAAAGAAAGTTTAAGATTACTTTGACAAACTATATCATATTCAATTTTAGGAACTATTTTAGGAATTGTCATTAGTATCCCTATTGCTTTATTAAGTTCTAAAAACTTCATAAAAACTCCATTAATTTACTTACCAATGCGTGCATTTATGAGTGTGATTAGAACTATTCCTCCAATTGTTTATGCTTATATTATTTACTTTATTTTATCTCCATCATTAGTTGCAAGTATTTCTATTGCTATATTTGTAACTTCATTAATGGCTAAATGATTATATGAAGATTTAGATACTTATGATGTAAGTAGTTATTATGGTTTACAATCTATTGGTAATAAAAAATTAATAGCATTTAAAACATCTATTTTACCTTACTTAATGAAAAGAATTGTAAGTTATGGATTTTATAGTTTTGAAATGGTTGTGCGTTTTGCTGCAATTTTAAGTATTATCGGAATCGCAACAATCGGACAATTAATGGCTGATGAATATGCTGTACCTAGAAATTTCGGCCATTTATCAATTGCAATCTGAATTTTAATTGCATTTATGATAATTTTAGAATTTTTTACATTTTTTGTTAAAAAATGAATTTTAGATTACAGAGCAAAACATCCTAAAATAAATGAAAATGCTGATTTTGAAACAAGATTAAAACAATTAAAACAACAAAAACCAAAAAACATTTATATAAAAGTAATAGTATCAATTTTAGTATTTGCTTTATTTATAACTTCTTTATTTTCAATTGATTTTACCCTTGCAAATAGAGAAGGATTATCTTATTTTAGAGAAGGAATTAATAATTTATTCCATCCAAATTGAAGTGTATTTCAATGAGATAGTGGTGATAATCCTATTATTTTAGGATTTGAAGCATTAGCAATTGCTATTCTTGCAAGTATAATAGGTTTATTCTTAAGCTTAATTTTAGGAATCTTAGCATCAAGAAAAATAACTGGAACATATGTATCATTAATTTTTAAATTTATGATTATTTCATTAAGAGCTATTCCAACATTTACTTATGCATTAATCTTTTTACTATGACAAAAAGATTCAATTATTTGAGCTGGGGTATTAGCTTTAGGTATTCATAGTATTGGGATGCTAGGAAAACTTATAAATGAAAGTGTTGATAAAATTGATGATAAACTATTTCAATCTCTTGATAGTGTTGGTTGTTCAACATGAACTAAAATCCGTGTTGGAGTTTTAAAAGAAATATTACCACAAACTTTATCTAATTTTTTATACAGAATTGAAATTAATTTTAAATCTACAGTTGTAATAGGAGCTGTTGGAGCTTGTGATTATGGTCAACAAATTAATATTTATTCAATAGATATTAATAATTGAAATAGTTTAAGTTCATATTTAATATTTACTATTGTTTTATTATTAATAATTGAACAAATTTCTAATATTTTAAGAAAAAAAATAATGTATGGTTATTTCTTTGAGGAAAATACTTTTTTCAAAAAACTGTTAAGAACCAAACTTCTAGCAAAATCATTAGCAATTTCAGCTTATTCAAAAATACCATTTATTTATGATAATCGTATTGCTAAATTTGAAATCGCAAAATTTAGAAATTTTTTAAATAATAAATATTGTTTAGATAAAACTCTTAATTTAAAAGATTCAAAAACAATATCTGAACAACATAAACTAGTAATAAAAGAATTTAAACAACAAAATCATTTAATTTTATTAGATGTTAAAGAAATTAAGAAAACTGCATTTTTAACTAATTGAAAAGAAAATTCAAGACAATTAGCAAATTGAAAAATTTTCAAAAAATTAAAATATGCATTAAGAGCAGCAGATAAATCTGTATCTAAATATTTTGAAACTAAATCACAAGAAACTTTAAGTTATGTTAATAAATAAATTAAAACAATTTTGAAACTTCATTTTAGAATCAAAATATATTACCTTATTAACTCATATAGAACCTGATGGCGATACATTAGGTAGTGCTGTTGCTTTAAAAGAATTAATTTTATTAAATTCAACAAACATAAAAGAAGTTGAAATTTCTGGTGCAGATTATCCTCGTAATTTAATGTTTTTATTGAATAAAACACCTTCTTTAGTAAGTGATGAATTTTTTAACAAAAGTTTAAAAATAGTAGTTGATACTTCAACAAAATCAAGAATATATGATCAAAGAGTAGTAACTCAAGAAGCCATTAAAATAGATCATCATCCTCAAGAAAATGATTGATTATTTGAAATCGGTGGAGATAATTGACCTGCAACTGGACAATTAATTGCTTTGTTAATTAAACATCTTAATTTAAAAACTAATCATTTAGTGCTTGAAGCTGTTGCTGTAGCGATTTTAACAGATACCGAATTTTTTAAGGAAAGAAACATTAATTCTAAAACTTTTGAAGCCATGAGTGAACTTTTAAAAAGAGGTTTAGATTATCCAAAATTGCTTCAAAAAATGCAATTAAATGAACAAGAAAATCAATTGATTTTTGATATTTGTACAAATAAACAAGTTAATAAAAATGTTTCTTGAGTTATTTCTAATCAAATAGTCACAAATGATTTAGCTAGGCCACTTGTTGCTAAATTTGTAGAAATAACTACAACCGAAATAGCATTAGCATTTTTAAAAAGAATGCAAGGTGATTATCGTGTTGAAATAAGATCAAAAGGGAATTTTGATGTATCTAAAATAGCATTTTATTTTGGTGGTGGTGGTCATCATAATTCAGCTGGTTTTATAGTTAATAACCAAGATGAAATTAATAATGTTATTACATATATTGATAATTTAAAAAATTAAACCTTTAAATAGACAAAAAAAGACTCAGAATCAAAAGGATTGAGTCTTTTTTGTTTCATTTTGAAACTATTTTTATTTATTTTTCAACGATTTCAATATCAAAATCGTTATCTAATTTGATTAATTCAACACCCATAGTTTTTAAAATATATAAACTACTTTCTCATTCTTCAGTATCATTTAAATATTCTTGTGTATAAACAACCCTTTTTATTTTAGATTGAACAATTAATTTAGCACAATTAAAACAAGGTGAATGTGTTATATAAATAGTTGAATTAGATTTTATATTACTATTAGTTAAATTTGCATTAATAATTGCATTAGCTTCTGCATGTACTACGTAAGTATATTTTGAATTTTTAATATCGTCTTTTGTTTTTGGTCTTTCTCAACTAAAAATTTTATCATTATCTATATTTTCATTTTCATCATCTTGATTAAGACTTTTAGGCATTCCGTTATAACCTACACTAATAACATGATTTGTATCACTTACAATACAAGCTCCAACTTTGGTAGTTGGATCTTTTGAACGCATAGCTGATAATTTAGCAAGAGACATAAAGTAATAATCTCATTTCAAACTACCATTTTCAGTTAAAAATATTTTTTTCATTACTTAATTTTACCACAAGATAATAAAAAACATAGCAACCCCCGCAGCTGTTGCTAAATATTATTCATTGAAATAAGGATATTTTCCTCGGTAAGACATTTACAATAAATCCAATCACTATATGATCGAATCTAGATTATTATATCATAATTTTTTTATATTTTAAGGTAATTTTATTATAAATAATTTATTATGTTTGTTTAGATATTGAGAATGACTTTTTTTATCTTTTTTATTTCATAAATAAAATAAATGATTAGCTAAAAAATCGCTAGCTCTGATTAGATAATGACTTTTTGAATCTAAATATTTTAATTCTATATTTTTTACGGTTGGGATTATTCCTTCTCTAAAATTTAAAAATTTTTCATCGTATTTTCCAAACTTTAATTCTTTCTTTATTGATTGACACAATTCATATCAACCAGATGTTGAAGTAGGTCTTTGATCTAGGAAAAAATTAATAGAATTTATTTCTTCTAAAGAAATTACATTTTGTTCTGCTAAGAATAATAAAAATTCTTTAACTCCTCGAGAATATGCATAATCTTGAAAAGATTGTTTATGAAATTTGTTATTCATAATTCTATCATACACTTTATTTAAGTCTATTACAATAGCAAATTTGTAATAACTGTTTATTACATTCAACAATCTTCTTTTATATTTTGGAGCTGTGTTATATGCTTTTAATTCGCTTTTATTATCAATTTTTAAAATACTTTTAATATTCATTTCGACGTTTCTATATTTTAATAAAACATTGTTATAATCTTTATTATTAAGAATTATTACACCTGCTAATATATAATATCTGTTATTTTTAGAATCGAAAACTCCAGATTCATCACTAAAAATTTTTAAATTCATAGACATACTTTAATATTATAATAATTTAAAATAAAACATAAAAAAAAGCTGCAATTAGCAGCTTCCTATATTGTTGACGTTAACACATAACGCTTAAACGGTTGTTCTACCAATATAGTACACAGTGTTTATCAACCTGTAAATATATGATACCACTTTTTTTATATTGATTATAAATTTTTTACAATAATAAACAAAAGTGTGAAATAAAAATCAAAATTTCCACTTTTTTAAAAGAATTAATGAGAACTTTTGTTTTTATCTAAGCTTTATAAATTTTATTTATGTATTTTTAATGTAATATTTTAAATAAATTCTAATTAAAAATGTTGTTTTATAAGCTAATTCTAGTAGAGGCTTAATTTTTTATTATGATTAGATTGATAATTAAATTTGTTTTTCATTCTATTATTTTCATATGTGTAGGTCTTTTGATTTTTATGTTAATAATATTTATATTGAATATTCCATACAACCATATATTCCAATGTTATATAATTTATTTTCATCAATTCAATCTTTATATTTTCCACGTTTTATATAAATTTTATATTTCAATGATTTTTATTCAATATTTCTAACATATATAATGTTTCATCATTATTTATATTAGGATGTACTTTAAGTTTAAAATTCCTTAAAAGAAAATTTGTTCCCTAAAATCTTCCTATTTTAATTTTTATTTTCCTCTATTTTTAGATCATTTTTGTAACATATTTTTCCTTTCTTGTTATTGTGAATTTTTTATAATAAAATAAGTTATTAAAGTTCACATTCCTAGTGCATCAACAATAATTGATGCTAATAAATATTTCCACTCTTTTTTATTTGATCTTGCTAACAATCGTCTAGTTTTATCTTTACTAAAACATTCTTTATAACCTTTTGCTAATAAAACAAATAAAAGCATCAATACAATTGCTAAAAATTCAATTCCAGCAATTATAAAACTCTTTTCCATCTATCCTCCTGATTGAAAAAAACGCCAGTAACAACTAAATAAATTAGTTTGTTAATTGGCGTTTTTTTATATTTATTAATATTTAATTATTTATTTTTAAATTGTCATTTCAATTCAATTTTTTTAGATAAATCATCATACAATTTTTCAGCTTCGGGACTGAAATCATCTAGTATATCAAATTCTTTTAAATCAAGAGAATGTTGAATTGCTAAATCGTTTTTTAAATTTATCATGTATTCTTCATGGTTATATGTAATTTCAGTATTTTCCATAAACTCCTATTCTTTAAATTTTCATTTAAATTGATTTTTAAATAAACTTTTAATTTGATTTAATCTTTGTTTTGCTAAATCTTTTGATATTAGTTCAGGTTTATCAATTTTATCAACTGCTTTAATGTTTGCTCATATTAGTTCATACTTTTTAATTGTTTGAGGGTTATTAAATAACTCTTGATATGATGATGATGATGATTGAGCTCAAATTGCATTACCTAATCCAAATTTAAATGGTAATAAGAATTCTTCATATTGTCTTTTAGCTCATTTATAAGTATCCCTATAATCTACCTTATATTGATAATTTGTTCCACCACCAAATAATTGCAAGTTAGGATCATGATCTTCTCTTGCTGTAAATCCCATTACATGTTCTAATGCTAAATAGTCTAATAATGCTTTTTCATATTTATCAATAAGTTGAGAAATT
Source organism: Mycoplasma miroungirhinis (assembly GCF_013008815.1). GTDB lineage: Bacteria > Bacillota_I > Bacilli_A > Mycoplasmatales > Metamycoplasmataceae > Metamycoplasma > Metamycoplasma miroungirhinis. The sequence continues at coordinate 119,781 of NZ_CP053097.1, forward strand.
CCAGAATTTATTAAGTTTTCTTCAAATGAAATTTTACCATCTACAATTGAACCATTATTTTTAATAGCTTCTTTTAATTTATCTTCATCATCTACAGTTTCAAAATTAATGCTATCAGTTAATTTTTTCATTAATCTTAAATAAGCAACAAGTAATTTATATTGTGGTACTTGCATTGCTAAAACACTTGAATCATTTAAATATAATCAATCTATTCAATCATTATTTAATGCTTGATCTTTATTTAAGCTTTTTTCATAAAATGCACGTGATAAAAACATATCATTATTAAACATATTATCTAAATAAATATCTCTATTTAGTTTTCAAGCAACAGAAGGAACTTTATATCTTTTACCTTTTATATCTGTTTCTGGAGCATCAGAATCTTTAGCAGATATTTCACTATAATGAATATCTTTATCATACATGTAATTATCAATAACTTTTCTTCCAAAAGTATTATTTTCCTCCATAGTTTGGAATCAATCATTTCAAAGTCTATTAAAATAACTATTATTTCGTGAAATATAAAAACGTTTTAAAGTATCAAATGCAGAATCATGATTAAATGCATAGCTTATTTTCTTATCTTTATTTTTGTCATTAGATAAATCATATGTTTCTTTTACATCTAATATTTCTAATAATTTAGTAATTAATTTATTGTATTCTTTAGCAGAAATTGAGTTTTTATCTTCATTTGAGCGACTCATAAAACCTTTATTATCTACTACTAAACTTCTTACATACCTAGAAACATCAACTAATGTTGGAAAATCTTCTTCGTTTAGATTGTTTATTCAATAATCACCAAAAGTATTTAAAAATGTTTTAAATACAAATGCGTCATTTTCTAGAACCATATCAGCATAGTATTTTTTAGTTTTATCAAATGTATCTTCTTTTGCTATTTTAAATTTCATACCATCATAGCTAAATTCATTTACCACTTCATTAGATTCTTGTTTAGTTTCAATGTTATCTTTTGGTGGATTATTAGGTTTTGGTGGTTCAGAAGGTTCTTCTTTTTTTGGTTTTGGAATTGGTTTATCAAAATGATCAAAAAAGCAAGCAGTTGTTGTTAAAGGTAAAACTAATAATGTACTACCTAAACTCATACTTAATAATCATTTAATCTTTGATTTTTTCATTATTTTTATTTAACCTCAATACTTTTATTATTTTTGTTTGTTCTATTATAATTTTATCTCAATGTCCTCTTTTTTGTTCGTATTCAACAATTTTAAGCACTTTATCTCAGTTTTTTGAAGCATTAATTGATTTAGAATAATTATTTTTTTGACCCCGAAGTCTATAATAAAAAACGCCATATTTATTTTTTTTCATAATTATTTCCCTTCAATTACTTCGCACACGCGTATGCATTATGCGCACGCACATAATATATTAAGTATTTATATGAGTTTATTAACTAATATTTCCTCATAAGTTTATGTCTTAGATTAATTTTTGTTCTAGGACGGAAATTCAGGACAATAATAGATTGTGATAAGATCTTTTATACAACATCAATAAATTATAGTGATAAATTAAAAACAGAAATAAGACCAAATATTTCTAATGAATTATTTATAAAAATAAATCAATTAGTAAAAGATAAAAAATTAATTAAAATCGATTCAGAAGAACTTATTTATTTAAATAATGAAATTTATAAAATACATTAACTTATTATAAAAATTTATTTTAAATATTGCTAATAACATTCATACAATTGTATTTCTACACTAGAGAATTAAATTAATTATTTATATTTATGAATATTAAACAAAATTTTTGAAAAAATGAAAATTATTAAAACATCAAAAATTTCTAAAAAATGTTATAATTAGAACGATAGTTATGAAAAAAAATACATTATTTAATGCCACAAATACAAATAATTTAGACACAAATAATGAGTCATTTTTTAACTATTCAAATTTTAAAGCTATGAACATTAAAAATATTATTATTTCTAATGAAACATTTAGTATAAAAAATGAATAGCTTTCAAATTTGATTGCAAAGTTCTTAAAAAAATATAACTTGTATAATAAATATATTTTAGCTAGCAATTAAACTTGAAAAAAGTTTATTTTGCTGGATTTTTTAATAAGTTTGTAAATAAATTATAAAAAAGAAGGAATATGATAATTAAAAATAAAAAATTTAAGTTTATAGTTTCTGGAATTTTATTATCTACTGGTGTAACAGTTTTAAGTTCGTTAGTTGCTGCTGCTTGTTCTTCAAAAATAGTAACAGTTTCAGAGCGTAGAACTTATTCTCAAAATTATAATAATCCTAATTCACTAAGTGGATTTGATTATGATGGTTCAATAGGATATGGTTCTGAACAACAAACTTCAAAAGATTTACAAGTATCGCTTAAACTTATAAAATTAAAACCTTTAAATGAAGCAAGTGTTTCTTATGAATATAAAAAAGATGATTTTAGTATTGTTACTAAAATTAATAAACCTTCATTTTGAAAATATAAATTTTATGGAGCAAAAGCTGTTTTACTTACTTTAAAAGATGGTACTGTTAAAGTTTTTGATAAAGACACAATTGAAGATTTAGATACACAAACAAATTCTAAAAATCCTGATGGAACATTTTCTTCATTATATGTTCAAGCATTTTCAAATGATCCTAGATCAATTAATTCAAAAGAATTTTTAAATAATCTAAATAATATTAAAAAATTACAACTTATTGTAAGAGAAACTCCATGAGTAACTTCAGAAGGTGAATTAACTAAATATAAAACCAAAGCTGATGATTATTGATATTCATGAATGAGAACTGTTTTACGTTCACAAAGAACACGTCTTAAATATGGAAATGGTTCAAATCAAGAGCTAGAAAAAGAAATGAATAGTTTATTACCTGCTGGTACAAGAAGATTTACTACTAATGACTTATTCCCAAATCAATATGTTTATGATTTATTTAATGTTAAAGCAAGCGATTTTTATGATCGTGAAAAACTAATAACAAAAATTGAATCAGAAAATGAATACAAAGGACAAGAAGCATTAACATTTAATCCATTAGATGAAAGTGAAAGTATTTTTGGTTCTGAATTCTTTAATTCATTTGCTAAATCAAATGACTTTGCAGCTGCACCAAGTGACTATATTAAAGAAAAAATTGCACAAAAAGATATAAAAATTACTTCATATACTGAAAAAAGTCCAAATGATTTATTAGCTAAAATAACAACAGATGATTTTTTAAAAACTAATGTTGGTAAATTTGGTGTATTTTGATATGGTATGAATACAAATAATACATTATTTGCTGGACCTTATTATGCAGAAGGATTTAAACAATTAAAAGAAATATTTAAACAAAATCCATACTTTTTTGATCAAGAATGAGTAAAATCAAATGAAAGTATTAAAGTGATTGAAAATATTTATAAACAATCAGTAATAGATCCAGGATTATATGATCAACAACAATGACAAAATTATCGTGCAGGAACAACCACAAGAATAGCATATCAATCATTAAATCAACAAACTAAAAATATCATTAATGAAAATGTGCATGAATATGGATTACGTTCAAGACAAGATGTTAATAAAACTAGTTTGATTTCAAGAGTGTTATTACAACCAGTTCCCGGTTCTTTTGAAACATTAAGTGTAGACAAATCAACTAAACCTGAAGATTATTATTCATTTAATGAATTATATGCTAAATTAATGTGAGGAAGTACATTAAAAGATATAGCAGAAGGTAATGTTAAAAGTTTAGATACTTTTATAGCAGGTACAGGATTACAATTTAGAACTTTAGTTGCTGCAGCAATCAACTGATCTAAATATATTGATGCTTTAACTTCACAAGTTGCAAAACCATGATTAGTTCATTTAGCTCCTGATGCTAATATTTCTGGAACTAATCAAAATGATAGTAATATAAAAACACCTCGTGATGAATATCAAAAAGTAAATTCATTGTTTGCTCTAGATTTAAATTTAAACAAAATTAGTTTAGGTGAAATAGGTGATTCAATTACTCCACAAAATAACAAAGAAGCATTCCAAAAAACATCAATAGAATTAGAACAATATAAATCAGCTCGTTTTGAACAAATCAAAAAACAAATGAAAATATTATTAGATCAATTTTATAAAGACAATCCACAATTTTCACAAACTGATAAAATTAAATTCCAATACTTTTTCCCATTTAGTTCAACAGCCACAAACGTGTATATTCAATCAACAAGAAATGCAATTGAAATAATCAAAAAATTAGATCCTCGTCTTGATTTAGGTGAATTACAAAATCCAACAAATCAAGGTGAATTATTTAAAGCTGTTTGAGCATCAGGCAGTGATTTGAGTGGTTGAGGTTATGACGTAGATACTATTGGTTCTGGTTTTGATGGATTTTCATGACAAGGTAATTTAATTCCACAATTATTTGCAATTGGACATTCAGAATCTTTACAAAATAAATTACAAGCTTCATTTCCACAATTAGTTGATGTATCTAAATATTTAGTTAAATATACAAATGAAAAACTAAAAGAAAATAAAATAACATTTGGTGAATTAGATATTAATAAATTACCAGAATTTTTATTAAAACATCAAACTCATACATCTGATGATATTGATGCAAATAAAGAGATTACTCAAACTGGAACATTATCAGGACAATTTTGAACTGCTTATACTGTAAATAGAAAAAATGAAGAATTAATTGAGCTCGCTAAAGAATTAACTAATTATTTATCACCTACTCAATTTGATACAATGCAATCAATATCATCTGATGACTTTGCTCCATTTTTATTACATAATGGATACGAAGCACCGTTACAACAAAATGGTATTGAACATTATGAAGATTGAAAAATAAAAACTACATCTAAGGAATAAGATATGTCAAAATATATTTTACAGCGGATAGCATTTGCTATCGTTACATTATTTATAATATCCTTATTTTCATATGTATTAATAGCAACATTTAGTACTGCAAATCCTTTTAGAGAAATCGCTGTTAATACAAAAGTTCCCAATGTTGAAGCATTCGTTAAACAAAAAGAACAAGAATTTGGATGAGATAAAAATGTTTTAACACAATATTTTATCTATATTGGAAAATTTTTAAGTGGTGATTTTGGTTTTGTTTTTAACAGTCAAAACAACCCTTTTGGTGGAGAAATAACAACAATGCCACAATTATTTTTCAAACCACTACAATATTCAATTATGATATCATTACCTGCTTTTATCATTAGTTCAATTATAGGAATTATTTTAGGTACTTTTGCAGGATATAAAAGAGGAACATTGTTAGATAGTGGAATTAATATTTTTGTATTAATTTTTATCGCATTACCTTCATTTATTATTGCTCCTATTGCAATAAATATTGCAATCAATTCAGGTCTACCTTCAACAGTATTTAAACAAGGTGATGGTCAACCTCTTAATGTTATTATTAAATCATATATAACACCTATTTTTGTAGTTACATTAGGTTCATTAGCAGGATATACTTCATATACACGTAATCAAGTTATTACAGTTTTAACAAGTAATTATGTTTTAATTGCCAAAACTAAAGGTTTAAGCAATTTTGAAATATTTAAAAAATACGTTTTTAGAAATATTTCTATTCCTATTTTCAGTATTGTTTTTCCTTCATATATTGTTTTATTAACAGGTTCTATTATTGTTGAAGTTTATTGAAATGTTCCTGGAACATCACAAATAATAGCAAGAGCTTTTCCATCTGGAGAAAGAAATGTTGTTATGTTTAGTACTTTATTTTTCACATTTTTATCAATAATAACAGAAATCATTATTGATATAAGTTATGCAATATTAGATCCTCGTATTAAATATTCATCATCAAGTGGAAAAAATAGATTAGCATATATTAGTGCATATATCGAAAGAAAAAGACTTCAAAAATCATTATTTCAAGCAAATACATTATTAGACAAGGAGGTAACAAATGCAAGTAGTGAATTTAATAATCGTTATAATTTGGGTACAAATTTACAAGAAAAAATTAAATATGTAGAAAATCCAGATTCATTATATTCTTCAAACATTGCCGGTAAACCGAAAAAAATGCTTGTTGAAATTGCAAAAAGGTTTTTTAAAAACCCTTATGTTACTTTAGCTTTTATTACATTTATAGTTTTACTTCTATGTTCAATAATTATTCCAATTGCAACACATTATTCACCAAATAAACCTATAAATAACATTGATAAAGAATTTATTACTTTATTACCACCTCAATACACAAATACAAAATCAATATTTTTAAAAAACAATAACCGTATTTTTGAAACATTTATAAAAATTAAGGAATTAGTAGATAAACATCCTGAATTACAAACTTATTTTCAACCTTTATTAGATACTTTTAAAGTTCATGAATTAGTTGGTGCTTCAAAAAGTTTTAGCGTAACTTATAATCCATTTATAGTATTTGATTCTTATTTATTAAATATAGAAATTCAAAAAATATTAGATGTAGATCCTAACCATACTTTTAATCCTGAATTTATTGCTTCACTACGTGCTACATTTCCAGCAGTAAGTACACTATTAGGAACTGATATTAATGGTTTTGATATTTGAACAACAAGTTGAGCTGCAACTGCAGAAAGTATTAAAATAGCATTAATAGTAGCAACTTTACAAACACTTATAGGAGTAGCAATTGGTGCTTATTTAGGTTTCCATGTTGGAAAATGAATTGATACAATATTTATGAGAATTATTGAAATTTTCTTAGCTCCTCCTTCATTAATATGACTTTTATTATTTGTTTCAATTATGGGTGTTTCAAATACTGCATTAATAATTGCATTAGTTGTAACAGGTTGAGCTTGACCAGTTTCTAGAACTCGTATGTTTATAATAACAGTTAAAGATGAAGAATACATTACAGCAGCAAAAAGTATTGGTGCTTCAACTTCAAGACAAGTCTTTACTCATGCATTACCTGCAATAATAGGTAAAATAGCAACAGGTTTTGTACAAAGAATTCCTGGAATTATTCTTTCAATTGCATCACTTGCATTTTTAGGATTTTATAAAAATATTGATAATGCAAATTTAGGTCAATTATTACTTGATGCAACTCCACAAGCACCTGATAACTTCTGAATTTTATTATTACCTTCATTGATATTACTAACATTATCATTATCATTACAATTTATTGCTTTAGGTGTTCATGATGCACTTGATCCTAAAGTTATAAAAGCATCTAAAAAATAGGAGATAATATGAAAAGTACACAAGAATATGATTTAAATATTTATTCAGAAAAAATTGAAGAAGATATAAAAGACACTGTTTTAGATGTAGAAGATCTGCATGTTAGCTTTAAATTAGGTAAGAAAAAATTATTACATATCATTAGAGGTATTGATCTAAAAATTAGAAAAGGTCAAATAGTAGGTATTGTAGGTGAATCAGGTTCTGGTAAATCAGTTACTTCTAAAGCTTTAATTAATGTTAATGAAAGAACACAAACAACTTCTAAATCAATGGTTATTGATGATATTGATTTATCAAAATTTAAAAAAGAAAAAGAATGAATAAAAATAAGAGGTTCAAAAATTGGATATATTCCTCAAGATCCTCTAACTTCTTTAAATCCAACAAGAAAAATTGGAAAACAATTATTAGATGCTTTAAATAACAATAATGAGTGAAAAAAACGGCCATTAAGTGAGAAAAAAGCATATTTAATTGGTCTTTTAAAACAATTTGGTTTACGTAATGCAGAAAAGATTTTTTATATGTATCCACATACATTAAGTGGAGGAATGAAACAAAGAGTTGTTATTACTATGGTTGTTGCATTAAAACCATTAGTAATTATTGCCGATGAACCAACTACTGCTTTAGATCCAACAGTCCAAGCATCAGTTTTAGCCTTATTTGAAAATATTCGTAGCACAATGGGAATATCGATAATTTTAATTAGTCATAATATTTCAGTTGTTGCTAAATTTTGTGATTATATTTATGTTATGTATGCTGGTAGAATCGTTGAAAAAGGAACTAAAGAAGAAATTTTTACTGTACCAGCACATCCATATACATGAGCTTTAATTAGTGCTGTTCCAGAAGATCGAGAAGATAGATTATTTTCAATTAAAGGAACACCACCTGATATGGCTAATTTAGGTTTAGGAGATCCTTTTGCACCGCGGAATGAATACGCAATGGAAATTGATTTTATTAAAGAACCACCATTAATTCCTATCTCAAAAACTCATGCAGCCGCAACTTGATTATTGCATCCCGAAGCTCCTAAAGTTCATTTAAGAGAAGATTTAGTTAAACGTTTAGAATCATTTAGAAAGGTATTTTATAAAGATGGAAAATAATAAAAAAGTTATTTTAGAAATAGATAATTTAAAAAAATACTTTATAAACAGTGGAAATATCAATAAAGCAGTTGATGGAGTTAGTTTTAATGTTCATGAAGGTGAAGTTGTTGGATTAATTGGTGAATCTGGTTCTGGTAAAACAACAATTGGTAGATCATTACTTAGACTTTATGATAATTACAATGGTTTTGTCCGTTTAAATGGCAAAATCATTAGTGGTAAGAAAATTTCTAAACGTCGTAATAAGTTTTTAAGAAGAAATATGCAAATGATTTTCCAAGATCCACATGCATCTTTAAACGGACAAAAAACCATTTATTCTACACTAAAAGAACCTTTAATAGTAAATGGTATAATGAAAGACAAATTACGGGAAATTTTTAGTGATTGAAATAAAGTAATTAAAATGTTTAAATATACTTTTTCTAAAAAAACTAAAACTTTAGAATTAGAAAATTTAAATGAATTTAACAAAATTGCAACAAAATTTGTTCAACATTGAGAACAAGAATTAAATAATATTACTTTTGATTCTAAACTTAATTTAGAAGATAACTTTAATACATATTTTGCTTATTTAGAAGAAAAACAAAATATGGAAAGTGAAACTATTAATGCAATGTATTCAAATACAACTAAACTAATAGAATACTACCATCAAAAACAACAAGAATTTCGTGATAATAACTTAGAATATGATGAAATTGAAGTAAATAATCAAACTAAATTATTTAATGAAGGTTTATTAAAAGTTAAATATTCACAAAAACAATTAGATGCATATTACGAAATTAAACAAGTTAAAGAAGAACAATCTAAATATGCAAAAGATATAAAAGATTACAAAATAATTAATAAAAACACTTTTAAAAACTTTTATCAAGAATTTAAAAATGAAAAAGAATTAATAAAAAATAATCGTCTTTTATCTACTGATTTAGAATTTTATGCATACAATTTAAAAATTGAACTTTTAAATAAAGAAGCAATGAAATTGTTACAAAAAGTTCATATCCAATTAAGATATTTAGGATTTAGTCAAATAAAAAGTTTTGTAAATGATTTAAAACAATATATTTTAACTTTTTATAGTGAAAAATTAAATTTCCCTTACCAAAAACATTTAGCAAAAAGAATAAAAAATGAAATTGAACAATCTTTTAATTTTAATTATGATAAATACATTAGTTTTAATACTGAAAATATTAAAGAAATTCAAGATGATTTTGCAAAATACGATAATAAATTAAAACAATTACATTCAATTTTACATCAAAAAGATACACCTTTAATAACTCATCAAGAACTTGAAAATATTAAAAAGAATCTTCAAAAAGCAAAAGATATTAATGCTCAAGCATACCAAAGTTATGTGGAAAAAAATAAATCAGTTATTGCTCAATTAGATGAAGAAATTAAAGAAGTTAACGTTATTTATCACGGATTAAGAGATAAAATAAATTATTTATCAACTAAATTTAAAGAAGTACATGCTAATTTTTTAAAATACATCCAAGAAGCATCTATTAATAGTTTTTATGAAGATGATAAAGACATTATTGTAAACGCAAAAGAAGAAAAAAACAAAAGAAAATTTGCAATTTTAAATTACAGTACAATCGTTACAAACAAATTAGAAACACAAAAAACTTTTGATATTGAATATAAATATTTACTAAAAGATATTCATAACATTAATTTACTTTTAGGTATTAATGAGCATTTCATGCAAAAAGTTCTAAAAAATAAACTACCTTGATTATTAAATGCGTTTGAATGAGTTTATACTAATTTATATGTTCGTTATCATATAAAAAACTTATTATACAAAACATTAATTTATAAAAACTTAGAACAAGTTGGACTATTAAAACAATTTGCATATCGTTATCCACATGAATTTTCAGGTGGACAAAGACAAAGAATTGTTATTGCAAGAGCATTAATTACTGAACCTAAAATTATTGTAGCTGATGAACCAATTGCAAGTTTAGATATTTCTATTCAAGCACAAGTTGTTAACTTATTAAAAGATTTATGTAAATCAAAAAATATAGGTCTAATTTTTATAGCTCATGATTTAAGTATGATTGAATATGTTGCTGATCGTGTTGAAATTATGCACCTTGGTAAAATAGTTGAAAGTGGAAAAGTGGTAGCAATTTATGATACTCCAGTTCATCCATATACTAAAAATTTATTTAAAGCTATTCCAAAAATTTCCAATGCTGATGAAAAATTTAAAAACGTAAGTTTTGAATTAGATTATTTAGAACAACAAAAATTCCCAAATATTCCTAAAACATATCAAGTTGAAGATGATCATTTTGTATATGGAACAAATGAACAAGTGCATGAATGAACTAAAATTATAAAAGATATAAAAACATTAAAAATCGAAACAAAAGATAAATTAAGTTTCGAAGATTTAGAAAAAAACCGTAAACAAAATAAATAATTAACAATGAAAAAACTTAAGTTTAACAACTGATTTCACAGATTAAAATTCTGAATCCAAAATGGTTTTAATTTACATATTTTCGTTTTTTTAATCATCAATATTTTAATTTACATATTTATATTTTTAAGTTTGGCTTATTGATTAAAAGATAGTATCATAATAGAAAATAATAAAGAACATATATTTAAAAATACTAAATCTATTCCTGATTCTCTAACTGTTTCTAATGTTATTATTTTTTGTATTAATGTATTAACATTAATGATTAGAAAAGGTTTAGGAACAGGTTTAAAAAAAGTTTTAAAAAACATCTTTGATACTTTTAATTTTAAAAAGCAAAATGAAATGTTAAAAAAACGTCATATGTCACAATATGAATTAAATAAACTTATTAAAAATCAAGATATATCAAAACAAAAACAAGTTTCTCAAAAACGAAGTTATAAATCATCAACTTTTATTTTTTGAGCATTGATTTTGATAACCATAATTATTCAAATATCACTCATACCATATATGAAATAAATGAAAATACTTGCATTTTTTGTGAGTATTTTATTTTTAATTTATAATTAAAATAAAATTAGTAAGGAAATAAAATGCAAAAATATTATTTAATCGGTAATCATAAAATGAATTTAACTTTTTCAGAGGAACAAAAATTTATAAATCAATTTAATAAATTGTACAACGACAATACAAATTCAAATATATTTGTAGGTATTGCAGTGAGTCCGAGTAATTTAGCCTTAAAACATGTAACAAATTTTAATCATTTAAAATTAGGTTCGCAAAATTTATCCATTTATCAAAAAGGTGCATATACTGGTGAAGTTTCAGCTCATCAAATTAAAAATTTATTAGTTGATTTCACAATTTTAGGTCATTCAGAAAGAAGAATATATTTTCAAGACAATCCTTCTTTAATTAATACTAGAATTAAAAATGCAATTGAAAACAATTTAAATGTAATTTTATGTATTGGAGAAACAAAAGAAGAATATCAATCTAATCAAACTATTCAATCACTAACATATCAAATAGATGAAGCTTTAAAAAATATTGAAAATCCAGCACAAATTATTATAAGTTATGAACCTATATGATCAATTGGTACTGGATTAGTTTCTTCAAATGAACATTTAAAAGACATATATAACTTTTTAGAACAAAAATTGCCACAGACTACTTTTTTATACGGTGGTTCTGCTAAACCTTCAAATATTTTACATCTATTAGAAATTCCACAGATTAAAGGATTTTTAGTTGGAAATGCATCACTAGAAGCTGAAACTTTTTATGAAATGTATAAAATTTTAATGAATGTAGGAAAATAATGGAATCAGAATACGAATTACAAAAAAGAATTATTGATCTTTTAAAAATGCATTATCGAGATAATAGAGAATCACAAAACAGTAATCAAATCCCTAAAGTTTTAAAAAATAAAAAGAATGAAGATCTAAAAAAAATTGATGTGATATTTTAAACATAATCAATAAATATATTCTAAAAGGTAGAAAAATTACAATAGATCATATTAATATTATTTTGGGTTTAATAAAAGAGAAAATAGTCACTGAAATTCATGATTTATTACAATTAGGTACATTACCTGGTTATGATTTTTTTGATGACAAACAACCGCTATATTTAAAGTTATTCAAAGGTAAAGAATTTACAGCATATTTTGATAATCCTGATGCGATATACCAAATTGCTACTGAAACTACATTTCAAATTAATGATGATTCCAAAAAAGATGTAAGAACTGATATTTTATTACTAATTAATGGATTACCGATTTATAATATTGAATTAAAAAAAGAAAAATCTAATATTCAAGCAGCAGTTAATCAACTAAAAAATTATAGTGAATTATTATTTAATAAAAAACTTTATTGCGATAATAAACAACAAGTAATGTATAAATTCGTTCAAATTTTAGTAGCTATGTCAGAAAATGAAATGATTTATACACCAAATCAAACTGATGTTCAAAATATAAGTTCAAAACCAGAAGAATGATTTAATTGAACAAATGAAAATAATTCCAAAATTTATAATTACGAACAAGTTGTCAAAACATTTTTTAAAATTCCTTTAACTCATAATTTAATTGCTCGTTATGCATCAGCTAATACTAATATAGATCAATTGATGGTTCTTAGAAGTTACCAAATCCATGCAATTGAAGCAGCACTTAAAAATGTTGAAGAAGTAATTGAAACTCATAAAGAACATCAATTAAATAAAATCGGTTACGTTTGACATACAACTGGTTCAGGGAAAACTTTTACTAGTTTTAAATTAGCACAATTATTAAAAAGAATATACCCAGATCGAAAAGTAGTTCATGTTGTTGATCGTCGTTCATTAAATCAACAAACGAATTTTCAATTTAAAAAATATGCAAACGATGATAGTAAAGATGATAAATATATTATAAAAATATCTCAACCTACTAATTCACATTATTTAAAACAAAAACTTGAAGCAGCATCTCAAAAAGAAATCATTATTACTTCTATCCAATTAATCCATGAAATTAAAACTATAAATGTAAATACTGAAAAATTTATTTTTGTTTTTGATGAAGCTCATCGTTCAACTGATGGTGAATGATTTATTCAATTTAAACAAAACTTTAAAAATGCAATGGTAATTGGTTTTACAGGTACTCCAATTTTAGATGATGAAAAAGATAAAGATGGTGAAAAAACTTTAACTGAAAAAATTTTCGGTCATGAAATTCATCACTACACGATGCAAGAAGGAATTAGAGATAAAAAAGTTTTACCCTTTACAATTAAATTAGATTTTAGAAAAGAATTATTAGAGTTTTTTGGAATTTTAGATTTTATGAAATCAAATCGTTTAGAATATCAAGATAGTACTGAGAAATTTAAGTATTTTCACAATGATAAAGCTGATAAATCAGAATTTTATAAAAAATATATTAAACCATATGAAAATGGTATTTTTTCAAGAAATGATTTTGATAATGCGAGATTGACTTTTTTAAATTTACTAGAAGATAGTGAAAAAGATAATGATTTAAAATTAAAATTAGAAGAACAATTATCATTATTAGGTTATTTTGAAAGTGATATTTATAAAAAATGAATAGTTGAAGAAATAATAGCTGATAGACAAGATAACAAAAGCAGAATATGAAGTGGTATTTTTGCAGTTAGCAGCATTGAAGAAGCGATTTGATACTATGAGCAATTTCAAGAGGACATTTCTAAATTAAGTGAAGAAAAGAAAATAAAAGTTTCAGTTTTATTTGATTTTTCTCTTCCTTCTGATTCAGATAAATATATTAAACGTTTAGATTTTTTAAAATCTCTTTTAGATCAATATAATAAAAATTATGGTACTAATTACAATGTTAAAGAACATTTATCAGAAGGAATATTTAAAACTAATATTGAACAAAGATTAGCTCAAGATATAAGAGAAGAAAATATTAATAAAACTATTACTGATAACGGTACATCATCACAAAAATTAGACTTATTAATTGTTGTTGACCAACTTTTAACAGGTTATGATTCAAAATTTGTGAATACTATTTATTTTGATAAGGAAATTACTCAAAAATATGCAATTATTCAAGCTATTTCAAGAACTAACAGAATATATCCTTATAAAAATTATGGCAAAGTGCACTTTTTTAAAAAACCTATTCAAATGAAAAATAACTTAGAAAAAGCATTAAAAATGTATGCTAATATAACACCTGAACAATTTAATAGTTTTATCGAAGAATACAAACCCGAAAAAATTTTTGCAAAAATTATAGAACAGTACAAAATTTTAGAAAATATTCGTAAAAAACTACAAATCCCTGAAAATTATAGTAAAATTCCTCCAAAATTAATGGAAACAGATTTTATCAATTTAAATAATTTAACAAAAGATAATATCAATAATTTTTTACAGATATTTAATAACATTTTTAATTATCGTAAAAAATGATATTATTTAGACCAAGATCAAAGAGAAAAATTTAGTGCAAATCCTGTTATTAAAAACATAGAAACAACTACATGATGAAATATTTTAAAAAGAAGATATCAGGATTTATTATCATTGATGAAAAAAACAACAAATTTATCAAAAACTGATGAAAGAAATTTAATTAACTTTGAATTATTTGAAAATAATTCCAATAATTTAGATTTTAATTTCAATATTAAAGTTGATGATAATTATTTAGAAAATCTTAAAACTCCTTTAACAAGAGAATATGTTATTGATAAATTATATGAACAACAGAAATTATATGAATACAGTGAACAAATAATAATAGATCAATTGATTGAAGATATTAAAAATGAAACTTATATTATTGATAATTATAATTTTTTAAAAAATCTTAAAGAAGAAATTGAAACATACATAATAAAATATAAAAATAAACAAAAAAAAATAATGTCTTATTTTTTTCAAACTTAACTGGAATACCTGAACAAGAAATTTCGGAATTTAAAAATTTAGATCCAAATGTAAATCAAATTTTAAATTACAAAACAATCTTTAAGTTAATTAAACTAGAAAAAATGGATGAGTTCTCTAAATTTTGTGAAACTGAATTTAAAAAAAATGTATTAAATAATTCTGCTAAAATAAATTGTGTTAAACGTTATTTTGAAGAAAAAATAAATAATAAACAACAATAATGTTGTTTTTGTGGGTTATTTATTATTAAAATAAATTCGATATAGATCTCATTACGAGATCTATATCTTTATTTTCTAGTTCATTTATAATATGCAGATAAATTTTTTCGGTTGTATTCATACTAGCATGTCCTAAGCGTTTTGCAACTGAAGCAATAGAAACACCTGCATATAATAAAATAGATGCATGTGTATGACGTAGACCATGAATAGAAATGACAGGAATATTTGCTCTTTTACAATATTTTTCTAATCTATCGTTAATAGTTGAGTTAAAAATATGTTTTTTTCAAACAAAAATTGGTTTTTCTAAATCAAGATCTTTTACTAATAAAGCAAATCTTGAACTTGTTAATCAATCTAATTGAATTTTACGATTGGAAGTTTTATTTTTAGTTAATGAAAATCCTGTATTTTCTTTATAATCTCATGTTTTATTAACATTTAAAGTTTGTTTTGTAAAATCAAAATCTTTAGGTGTAATTCCTAATACTTCAGAAAAACGCATTCCAGTTTTTGCTACTAAAAATATTAATCAATCAAAATTTAATTTATCTTCTAATTTTAGTTCTTTAATTAATAATTGTAATTCAAATTGACTTAAAAATTTTGTCTTTTTTTCACGAGGGAATTTTCCTTTAATAACTGCCTTTCTTGTGGGATTTACTAAAATCAATCCATCATCAAAAGCATCTAATAGGCAACTTTTTAAATGATGATGAAAATCTAATGTTGTTTGTTTTTCATGATAAATTGCATAATCATTTAATATTTTTTGATATGTCATTCTATCAATGTCGCAAACTCTTAAATCTGGTGCTAATTTTTTAATTCAACCAAGTGTTAATTTATATTTAGAAAATGTTATGTTTCTTATCGATCCTTTTTTATATATTGAGATTCAGTTTTCAAAATATTTATAAAATAAAATTTCATCTTTTTTCATTGTTTCCTTTCTAACCCACAGAAAAAAACAATGTATAATTTCTATATAAAATTTAAATATGAAAATATTTTATATTTTTATCGATTTTTTTACTTATAAAAGTGGAGGACAAAATGGAAAAAACACAAATTGAATCTATTTTAAAAGAAATAGAAAAAAAATTCGGTAAAGAATCGATTATGTATTTAGGTCAAAAATCTGATTTAAATTGTAAAACCTTTTCAACTGGATCTCTTACACTTAATAAAGCTTTAGGAATAGATGGATGACCTAAGGGACGTATTGTTGAAATATATGGACCTGAAAGTAGTGGAAAAACTACTTTAGCATTACATGCTATAGCTGAAATACAAAAAAATGGAGGAATAGCAGCGTTTATCGACGCAGAACACTCTATTGATCCAATTTATGCTCGTAATTTAGGAGTAAAAATTGATGAATTAATTTTATCTCAACCAGATAGTGGAGAACAAGCATTAGAAATAGTTGATATTTTAACAAAATCCGGTAATATTGACTTAATTGTTGTTGATTCAGTTGCTGCTTTAGTAACTGAAGCAGAACTATCTGGTGAAATGCGAGACCAAACTATTGGAGGTCAAGCTAGATTAATGTCAAAAGCATTAAGAAAAATTACATCAAGTTTAGCAAAAAATGAAACTACAGTAATTTTTATTAACCAAATTAGAGAAAAAGTAGGGGTTATTTTTGGAAATCCAGAAACTACACCAGGTGGAAAAGCTCTAAAATTTTATTCTTCAGTTAGAGCAGAAGTTAGAAAAGTAAGCAATATAACTGATAATAACGAAATAAGTGGAAACTTAGTAAAAATTAAAATTGTAAAAAATAAACTATCAGCACCTTTTAAAACGGCAAATGTAGAAATAATTTTTTCAAAAGGTATTGACAAAATTGGAGAAATTATTGATTTAGCTGAAAAATTTCAAATTTTTGTAAAAAAAGGTTCATGATACTCATATAATCAACAAAATATTGCACAAGGAAAATCTAATTTAAAAATTTATCTTGTACAACATGAAGATGTTTTAAAAGAAATTACTAATTTAGTACTTGAACAATTAGCAAATGACTAAATAAATTTATTTATGATATTATTATAATTTTAAATTATAATCATATTATTATGTATGTTAAAAATAGTGACAATGAAATTAATATAGTATTTTTTGGTGATATTTTTGGTGATCCAGGTATTAATGTCGTAAAAAAATACATAGATAAAATAAAAGTAGAATATAAACCCGACTTTTTAATAGCTCAAGCTGAAAATGTTTCAGGTAGAAAGGGTTTTAGACCTGAAGAATATCAAAAATTAAAAGAAATAGGAATTGATGCATTTACATTAGGAAATCATGTTTGAGCTGAAGAATCAATTATAAATATTATTGATAATGATGATGTTATAAGGCCAGCTAATATAAAAAATACATATCCTGGTAGCGGTTATCGTGAATTCAAAGTAAAAAATTTTACTATTGGAATAGTTTCAATGATGGGTATTCAATTTAATATTTTACTAAATCCTTGAAATGAAGAATCGGCTGATGATTTTTTTAATAAAATTGATGACATTTTAAAAAATCATCAACCGGATTTTCTAATTATAGATTTTCACGGTGAAACAACAAGTGAAAAAAATGTTTTTTCACTTTATTGTGATGGTAAAGTTTCAGCTGTTTTAGGAACTCATACCCATGTTCAAACTAATGATGCAAGAATTTTGCCTAATGGAACTTATTATTGTACAGATGTTGGAATGTGTGGGCCACATAATTCTGCTATAGGAGCAAATTATAAAGAAGTTTATGAAAAAATGCGTTATGGTTTAAGAGCAAAATTTCAAACTTCCCCTAATTCTTGTCAAATAAATGCTATTTATTTTAAATTAACTAAAGATAAAACTAAACAAGAAATCAAACTAATAAATATTATAGAATAAGGACTTTATGGATTCAATTGATAAAATTAAAAAAACAGTTAACTTTTCATATGATAGAATGAAACAAAGAATGGAATATATATCTATTTTATATCAATGTGAACTTTTAGAAAAAGATATAAATATTGACAAACTTTTTGATGATATTAATATAAATGAAAATAAAGTTCAAACAATTGAAAAATTAAAATTCACTTTACCCAAAATCAAACATTTATTAAAATTAGCCACAAATGATCGACAATGAGAACAAATTGAACCTTTGATAAGAGCTATTCTAATTTATGGAGTTTTTGAAATGAATTTTAATGAACCTGCTTTAGTTATTAATGAAATGATCAATATTACTAAAATATATAGTCCAGGTAATGCATATAAATTTGTAAATGGTATTTTAGATAAATTTAAAAGATAATATGAATCAAGATAATATTCAAAAAATTAACAATACCATTAGAAAACTCAAATTATTATCATATACAAATCCTAAGTCATTAAAATATATATCACGTTTTAAACATAAACAAATGCAGTTTTTAGTTTCTAAAATATTTTTATTATTTGAAAGTTCACTTTCAATTAATGAATTAATAAAAATTGAATACGAATTGTTAGAAAAAAACTTTTTAAAAGATATGTATGTTGACATTTTTATGAAAAATAGATTTACATTTAAAAAAGAATTTATCAATTGTAAATGAGAAAGTTTTGCTAAATTTCTTTTTTACATTTTTCAAACTTCGACTTATTTTTTTGATAAAAAACATAAAGTTCCTAATGTATTTATTATTGGTGGTGAAATAACTATTAATGAAGAAAAACGTCGACTTTTTAATGAATTTGCAGAAAGCCTAGAAAAAGTAAGTATAAACTTTAACTTTTATATCAAACAAATATTAAAATGAGTAAAATAGTCAAAAAAAGATTAGATATTTTAGTAAGTGAAAAGTTTAAGTTTACAATTTCAGATGCTGAAATGCAAGTTAGAAGTGGAAATATTTTAGTAAATAGTAATAAAATATTTTTACCATCATTAAAGTTTAGTGAAGATTCAAAAATTGAAATAATTAATCAAAAAGAATACGTTTCAAGAGGATCTTATAAACTTTTAAAAGCAATTCAAGAATTTAAATTAAATCCAGAAGATTTTATTTGTTTAGATCTTGGTGCAAGTACTGGTGGATTTGTAGATGTTTTATTAAAATATAAAGCAAAAAAAGTTTATGCAGTAGATGTTGGACAAACACAATTACATAATTCATTAGTAAATAATAAAAAAGTGATAAATTACGACAAAACTAATTTAAAAGACCTAGAATTAAGTTATTTCGATGAAAAACTTGATTTCATAACATGCGATGTTAGTTTTATTAGTTTAAAATATGTTTTTGAAGTAGCAAAAAAATTATTGGACAAAGATAAACAAATTGTAGTTTTAATCAAGCCACAATTTGAAGCATCATCAAAGTATGTTGAAATAGGTGGTTATGTCGATGAACAATATCATCCATATTTAATTGAAAAAGTAAAAAGTTTTGCATCAGACAATGAATTTAATTTTAATAAAATAACAAAAAGTCCAATTACTGGAACTAAATCCAAAAATATTGAATATCTTGCACTATTTACAAAAAGATAACGGAAGGTAAAATATGAATTATAAAAATCGTTTCCCAATGTTAATAAATAATCCAGATTTAGTTTATTTTGATAATGCTGCATTATCATTAAAACCAGATGTAGTTTGTGAAGCTGGGAATGATTTTTATACTAAATATTCAGTATCTACAAGAACAAAAGATTCAAAATTAGGACATAAAACTAGTACATTTATATATCAAACAAGAGAAAAATTAGCATCATTACTTGATGCTGATGAAAATAATGTCATTTTTACTTCAGGATCAACTGAAAGTTTAAATCAAATTGCAATGATGATAGAAGATATAGTTGAAGATGGTGATGAAATATTATTTTCTATCTTTAATCATGCGTCTAATGTCCTCCCTTTCTTTTATTATTTACAAAACAAAAATATCACATATAAATATTTTTCTGACCAACAAGAATTATTAAATATGATTTCATCTAAAACTAAAATTATTTGTTTAAGCCAAATTACAAATAATTTAAATATTGATTATAATTTAGATGAAATATACCAATTATGTTTAAAAAATGATGCATTTTTAATAAACGATGCAGCTCAAGCAATTGGTTATAAAAAAGTTACTATTAAAAATAGTGATGCAATAATTATGTCTGCTAATAAATTTTACGGTCCAACAGGATTAGGAACAATGATTTTTTCAAAACGTCTTTTTCATAAATTAAGACCTAAAAAATTTGGTGGTGGAGCTTCTAAATATTTAAATTATACAGATTCATTATCTCCACTAGCATTTGAACCAGGAACTCATAATTATGCTGGCATTTTTCAATTAAATGCTGCTCTTGATTTTGTATTTGCAATCGGACTTGAAAATATAAATAAAAAAGTTAATTATATTTCACACTTATTACATAATAAATTAAAATTACTGGATAATGTTATTTTATATTCTAAACCAGGTGATTCTATATGTTTATTTAATGTAAAAAATGTAGCAAGTCAAGATGTAGCAAGTTATTTAGGAAATAATTCAATTTATGTTAGAAGTGGAACTTTTTGTGCATGGTTTATGGAAAATATAAGTGAATTTCATGGTACATATGTAAGAATTTCATTAGCTTTTTATAATGATGAATCAGATGTAGATAAATTAATTGCAAAATTAAAAACAGGAGGTGATTTTATTGACTACTTATAGTAATTTAGAAAAAAGAGAAATAATTTATTCACATTATGAAAAACCTAATAATTTTTTAAAATATCAAGATGCAAAAAGTATTTTAGATCACTCAAATACTGGTTGTGCTGATAACTTAGTTTTAAATGTCGAAATAAAAAATAATATTTTAACAAATGCTAGTTTTAATGGGATAGGTTGTTCTATTTTTATTGCTGCTACTGATATTATGATAGATATTTTAAAAAATAAAACTATTGATGAAATAAAAATAATAATTCAAGAATATGAAAATATGATTTTAAATTCTAAAGTCAATAATATGGAGATATTAGGTGATTTAGTTATTTTTGAAAATGTCAAAATACATCTTAATCGTGTTGAATGTGCAATCATTATTTCTAGATCATTTAAAAAAGCATTAAATATTGAATAACAAAATAATTTTTCATATTGATATGGATTCATTTTTTGTTAGTTGTGAAAGAATAACAAAAAATGAATTACAAAATGTCCCAGTTGCAATAGCAAAAGATACCAAAAGATCAATAGTTTCTGCCTTAAGTTATGAAGCAAAAAAATTAGGTGCAAAAGTAGCCACTCCTGTTTATGAATTAAAATCTTTAATACCTGATATCAAACTTGTAAAACCAAATTTAGCTTTTTATAATTTAATAAGTAATCGGATTTTTGATTATGTCTATAATAATATAACCAAAAATTTAGAAATATATAGTATTGATGAATGTTATATTGATTTAAGTGAAGAAATTTTTACATTTGAAGAAGCTTATCAAAGAGCAAAAAAAATTCAACAAGAAATTTTAAAACTATTTAAAATTCCTTGTTCAATCGGAATCAGTTTTAGTAAATTTCTTGCAAAAATGTCCACAAATCTAGCAAAACCGAATGGTATATTAATTACTAAAAAAGATGATATACAAAAACATTTTTATAAATTATCTATTAATGAGTTTTTTGGAATTGGTAAAAAAAATTCTCAGAAATTAATTAATTTAGGAATTAAAACTATTGAAGATTTTGTAAATTATGATGATTTTGATACTTTAAAAAAATATTTAGGTAATAATTTTTGAAATTTAAAACAACAAATTTTAGGTAATGAAGTTTTAAAAAAAGAAAAAATAACTACCACTATTAAATCCATTGGTAATAGTTTAACTTTTGAATCTGAAAGTTTAGTTAATGGTGAAGATATTTTAAAACAATTACAATATTTATCATTTAAAGTAGCAGAACGATTAAAATTAAATAATAATTTTGGTTCTATTGTAAAATTATCATTAAGACAATTAAATGGAATATGAATTTCATTTCAAGAAAATGTTCATGATAATATTTTTTCATTTAATAATATTTATAAATGTATACAAAGTTTATTTTGAGAACATTGAAATGAAATTCCACTACGTGGAGTAGGTGTAACAGTATCAGAATTAAAATCAAATGGTGATATGAGCTTAAATATTTTCGAAAATAGAAAAAAACAAAATGCAAAAGAAATAGTTAATAGTATTAATTCAATGTATAACAAAAAAATATTACAAATGGCAAACGATGTACAAAAAAAAGAAAAATCAAAAATTAGTAATACTAAATTTGTAAATGAAAATTATAAAAATATTTTAAAAAGTAAAATAAAAACGTAATGAGGAAATATGAAAATAGGTTTGTATGGTGGAACTTTTGATCCAATAACAAAAGGACATATAAAAATAGCTAAACATGCAATTGAAAATTTAGGTTTAGATAAATTAATTTTTATTCCTGTTTATGTAAATCCATTTAAAACTAAACAAAAATCTGTAGATTGTAATCATAGATATAATATGATACAACTTATTTTAGAAGATAAAATGGAAGTTAGTGCATTTGAAATTAATAAAAAAGGACCATCATATACAATAGATACCTTAAGATATTTTAAAAATAAATTTCCAAATGATAAATTATATTTTTTATTCGGTTCTGACAATTTAGATACAATTCATAAATGAGAAAATGTTGATGAATTTAATGATTTAGTTGAATTAGTTTGTTATCGTCGTTCAGATAATATTAATAAAGCAAATTTAAAAAAATACCATATTAAAATAATGAATAATACTTTATATAATTTTTCTTCTACTGATTATAGACAGGGAAATATAGAAATGGTAACAAAGGATGTACAAAATTATATAGCAGAAAATTATTTATATTTTGATGATATTTTAAGAAATACTTTATCAGTTAATCGATATAAACATTGTAAACAAACTGCAGAATTTGCTTCTAAATTAGCTATTTATTTAAATTATTCACAAAAAATAGCTTATTATGCTGGTTTATTACATGATATTACAAAAGAATGATCAATTGATACACATAGAAATTTTTTAAAAAAATATAATGTTAATGATAAAGATGTAAATGACCATGAATTGCATCAACTAACAGGATATTTATATTTAAAAAATATTTTGTTAATAAAAAATAAAGAACTATTAAATGCAATTAAACACCATACTACCTTAACATATTCAATGACAACATTAGCAAAAATAATATATGTTGCTGATAAAATCTGTATGGGAAGAGCCTGAAAAGGAATACAAAGATATCGTAATATGGTATTTAATAATTTTGATGAAGGTTATAAAAATTTAGTTTTAAAAATTTGAAATTATTATAAAGACAATAATTATTCTTTGACTAATGAACAAAATAATATATATGAATATAATATAAAAAATAATGAATAAATTAATTGGAATTCAAGTAAGTGTAATAGTGCTACTTGAATTTTTTAATTTAAAATAATAAATTAAAATTTTAAAATTTTTCTTTCGACTTATTATTTTAAATTTATGTTTTTTTATAAATAATAATCATTTTATGGTATCATTATTTAGCAATTAATTTTTTACATCTTTTTTAGTTAATGAAAAAATAATATTTTTATTTTTTTTATAAATTATTATAAAAATGTGGTAATATTAATATTGCATTAGTAAACTACAAGATAAAATATTTTTTATTTAAAATATAATCAATATAGTGTATAATCTTATTTGCTAATAATTAATAGTTCTTTCAAAACTGGATATAAATACCATAAATCGTCAATTCAATTATATATAAGAGTTTGATCCTGGCTCAGGATGAACGCTGGCTGTGTGCCTAATACATGCATGTCGAACGAGTAGCTTGCTACTAGTGGCGAATGGGTGAGTAACACGTGCTTAATCTACCTTTTAGATTGGGATAACAAACGGAAACATTTGCTAATACCGGATATGTATTAAGATCGCATGATTTTAATATGAAAGGAGCCTTAAAGCTTCACTAAAAGATGAGGGCGCGGAACATTAGTTAGTTGGTAGGGTAATGGCCTACCAAGACTATGATGTTTAGCCGGGTTGAGAAACTGAACGGCCACACTGGGACTGAGATACGGCCCAGACTCCTACGGGAGGCAGCAGTAGGGAATATTCCACAATGGGCGAAAGCCTGATGGAGCGACACAGCGTGCATGATGAAGGCCTTCGGGTTGTAAAGTGCTGTTATTAGGGAAGAACACTAAAAATAGGAAATGATTTTTAGCTGACGGTACCTAATCAGAAAGCGATGGCTAACTATGTGCCAGCAGCCGCGGTAATACATAGGTCGCAAGCGTTATCCGGAATTATTGGGCGTAAAGCGTTCGTAGGTTGTTTGTTAAGTCTGGTGTCAAAGCCCGGGGCTCAACCCCGGTATGCATTAGATACTGACAAACTAGAATTAGATAGAGGTAAGCGGAATTCCATGTGAAGCGGTGAAATGCGTAGATATATGGAAGAACACCAAAGGCGAAGGCAGCTTACTGGGTCTATATTGACACTGAGGGACGAAAGCGTGGGGAGCAAACAGGATTAGATACCCTGGTAGTCCACGCTGTAAACGATGATCATTAGTCGGTGGAGAATTCACTGACGCAGCTAACGCATTAAATGATCCGCCTGAGTAGTATGCTCGCAAGAGTGAAACTTAAAGGAATTGACGGGGACTCGCACAAGCGGTGGAGCATGTGGTTTAATTTGAAGATACGCGGAGAACCTTACCCACTCTTGACATCTTTCGCAAAGCTATAGAGATATAGTGGAGGTTAACGGAATGACAGATGGTGCATGGTTGTCGTCAGCTCGTGTCGTGAGATGTTAGGTTAAGTCCTATAACGAGCGCAACCCCTATTTTTAGTTACTAACGGATAATGCTGAGGACTCTAGAAATACTGCCTGGGTAACCAGGAGGAAGGTGGGGATGACGTCAAATCATCATGCCTCTTACGAGTGGGGCTACACACGTGCTACAATGGTCGGTACAAAGAGATGCAATACGGTGACGTGGAGCAAATCTCAAAAAGCCGATCTCAGTTCGGATTGAAGTCTGCAACTCGACTTCATGAAGTCGGAATCGCTAGTAATCGCAAATCAGCAACGTTGCGGTGAATACGTTCTCGAGTCTTGTACACACCGCCCGTCACACCATGGGAGCTGGTAATGCCCGAAGCCGGTTTGTTAACTTCGGAGACGACTGTCTAAGGTAGGACCGGTGACTGGGGTGAAGTCGTAACAAGGTATCCCTACGAGAACGTGGGGATGGATCACCTCCTTTCTACGGAGTACAAAGATTATTAAATTAATAATCAATTATAATAACAATAAGTTATTAAAATGTTACAAAAAAAAGATTTATAAATATTTATATCCAGTTTTGAGAGATCTATCTCTCTTTATAGTTCTTTGAAAACTGAATAGAAAAGACATTTGTAAATATTAATATTTCAAACGTTTTGATCAACCAATATAGAATACAAAATCATATCTAATCTTAAAAATAAAATTAAGATAATAGGTCATACTATTAAATAAGTAAGAGTTTTTGGTGGATGCCTTGGGTCTGGAAGTCGATGAAGGACGCGATTACCTGCGATAAGCCTCGTTGAGCTGGAAATAAGCTATGAAACGGGGATTTCCGAATGGGGAAACCTAACTAGATTAATCTCTAGTTGCATTCTAATGAATACATAGTTAGAAATGTGAGACACGTTGAGAACTGAAACATCTTAGTACCAACAGGAAAAGAAAATAAAAAATGATTCCCTTAGTAGCGGCGAGCGAAGTGGGAAAAGCCTAAACCAACATTTGTTGTTGGGGTTGTGGGACGACTTATATAGAGTTAAAAAATTCATAGATAACAGAAGGAGTTGGAATGCTCCACAATATAGGGTGAAAGTCCCGTATGTGAAATTTATGAATCTCTTAGTTGTATCCCGAGTAGGGCGGGGCACGTGAAACCCTGTCTGAATCAGCCGGGACCATCCGGTAAGGCTAAATACTAACCAGACACCGATAGTGAACTAGTACCGTGAGGGAAAGGTGAAAAGAACCCCGAGAGGGGAGTGAAATAGATTCTGAAACCAATTACTTACAGTTAGTCAGAGCCCGTTAATGGGTGATGGCGTACATCTTGCAGTATGGACCGGCGAGTTATGACAACATGCTAGGTTAAGTAGAATAAAGCGAAGCCGTAGAGAAATCAAGTCTGAATAGGGCGCTTAAGTATGTTGTTATAAACCCGAAACCAGGTGATCTACCCATGAGCAGACTGAAACTTAGGTAAAACTAAGCGGAGGGTCGAACCGTAGTACGCTAAAAAGTGCCCGGATGACTTGTGGGTAGGGGTGAAATTCCAATCGAACTTGGAGATAGCTGGTTCTCTTCGAAATAGCTTTAGGGCTAGCGTGTAGTGTTAAATAATGGGGGTAGAGCACTGAATATGGAATGGCGGCGCCTAGCTGTACTGACTATAATCAAACTCCGAATACCATTATGTATTACTATGCAGTCGGAACATCGGTGATAACGTCGATGCTCGCGAGGGAAACAACCCAGATCGTCAGCTAAGGTCCCAAAATTGTGTTAAGTGAGAAAGGTTGTGGGATTTCTTAAACAGCTAGGATGTTGGCTTAGAAGCAGCCACCGTTTAAAGAGTGCGTAATAGCTCACTAGTCGAGAGATCCTGTGCCAATAATTTAACGGGACTAAAACACAATACCGAAGCTACGGGCATGAAAATGCGTTAGGAGAGCGTTCTAAGGGCATTGAAGCTAGACTGTGAAGACTAGTGGAGCGCTTAGAAGTGAGAATGCCGGTATGAGTAACGATTCAGAGTGAGAATCTCTGACGCCTATTGGGGAAGGTTTTCTGGGCAAGGTTCGTCCACCCAGAGTTAGTCAGGACCTAAGACGAGGCCGAAAGGCGTAGCCGATGGACAACAGGTTAATATTCCTGTACTTCCTTAAAGTGTGATGGAGTGACGGAGAAGGATAGCATTACCACTTATCGGATTGTGGGGTAAGCATTTAGAGGGTTACTGGAGGCAAATCCCTAGTAACATAACCTTAAGATGTTATGCATAATGAAATGGCAACATAGTAATGAATTATGTGATTCCATGCTTCTTAAAAAAGCTTCTAACTTAAGCTTTAAGGGACCTGTACCGAGAACGAACACACGTCCCCAAGATGAGTATTCTAAGGCGAGCGAGAAAACCAATGTTAAGGAACTCTGCAAAATTATCCCGTAAGTTCGCAAGAAGGGATGCCAATAGAAATATTGGCCGCAGTAAAATGTGAGGGGGAACTGTTTATCAAAAACACAGCTCTATGCTAAGTCGTAAGACGATGTATATAGGGTGACGCCTGCCCAGTGCCCGAAGGTTAAGATGATGTGTTAGCTTATGCGAAGCACTGATTTGAAGCCCGGGTGAACGGCGGCCGTAACTATAACGGTCCTAAGGTAGCGAAATTCCTTGTCGGCTAAATACTGACCTGCACGAAAGGCGCAATCATCTCTTAACTGTCTCAACATTGGACTCGGTGAAATTATGGTCCCAGTGAAAACGCTGGGTTCCCGCATCAAGACGAAAAGACCCCGTGGAGCTTTACTATAACTTCGTATTGAATTTTGGCTTAACATGTGTAGGATAGGTGGGAGACTTTGAAGCTTAGACGCTAGTCTAAGTGGAGTCATCCTTGAAATACCACCCTTGTTAATTTGAAATTCTAACTTGCTACCATTATCTGGTAGGAGGACAGTGCGTGGTGGGTAGTTTGACTGGGGCGGTCGCCTCCTAAAGGGTAACGGAGGCGTTCAAAGTTACACTCAGTACAGTCAGAAACTGTATGTAGAGCATAAAGGTAAAAGTGTGATTGACTGTGAGACCTACAAGTCGAGCAGGTGCGAAAGCAGGACTTAGTGATCCGGCGGTACTTCATGGAAAGGCCGTCGCTCAACGGATAAAAGCTACCCCGGGGATAACAGGCTTATCTTCCCCAAGAGATCACATCGACGGGAAGGTTTGGCACCTCGATGTCGGCTCATCGCATCCTGGAGCTGGAGTCGGTTCCAAGGGTTGGGCTGTTCGCCCATTAAAGCGGTACGCGAGCTGGGTTCAGAACGTCGTGAGACAGTTCGGTTCCTATCTGATGTGGGCGTTGGAATATTGATGAGAGCTGCTCTTAGTACGAGAGGACCGGAGTGGACGTACCGATGGTGTTCCAGTTGTTTCGCCAGAAGCATAGCTGGGTAGCCAAGTACGGAAAGGATAACCGCTGAAAGCATCTAAGCGGGAAGCCTCCTCAAAGATGAATATTCCCTATGAAATTCCTTATAGACTATGAGGTTGATAGGCTGGAGGTGTAAGTGTAGTAATACATTCAGCTGACCAGTACTAATAAATTCAATGGTTTAATAGTAATTATTTTATATTGGTAAATGTATAAATTTTCTATTCAGTTTTCAGAGTTCTATAAAATGAATTCTGTTTTTTTTACACTTTTTTAAATCAAAGTTAAAATATAGTGTATAATGTATAAGCATTTAAATATATAGTTCTTTCAAAACTGGATATAAATACCATAAATCGTCAATTCAATTATATATAAGAGTTTGATCCTGGCTCAGGATGAACGCTGGCTGTGTGCCTAATACATGCATGTCGAACGAGTAGCTTGCTACTAGTGGCGAATGGGTGAGTAACACGTGCTTAATCTACCTTTTAGATTGGGATAACAAACGGAAACGTTTGCTAATACCGGATATGTATTAAGATCGCATGATTTTAATATGAAAGGAGCCTTAAAGCTTCACTAAAAGATGAGGGCGCGGAACATTAGTTAGTTGGTAGGGTAATGGCCTACCAAGACTATGATGTTTAGCCGGGTTGAGAAACTGAACGGCCACACTGGGACTGAGATACGGCCCAGACTCCTACGGGAGGCAGCAGTAGGGAATATTCCACAATGGGCGAAAGCCTGATGGAGCGACACAGCGTGCACGATGAAGGCCTTCGGGTTGTAAAGTGCTGTTATTAGGGAAGAACACTAAAAATAGGAAATGATTTTTAGCTGACGGTACCTAATCAGAAAGCGATGGCTAACTATGTGCCAGCAGCCGCGGTAATACATAGGTCGCAAGCGTTATCCGGAATTATTGGGCGTAAAGCGTTCGTAGGTTGTTTGTTAAGTCTGGTGTCAAAGCCCGGGGCTCAACCCCGGTATGCATTAGATACTGACAAACTAGAATTAGATAGAGGTAAGCGGAATTCCATGTGAAGCGGTGAAATGCGTAGATATATGGAAGAACACCAAAGGCGAAGGCAGCTTACTGGGTCTATATTGACACTGAGGGACGAAAGCGTGGGGAGCAAACAGGATTAGATACCCTGGTAGTCCACGCTGTAAACGATGATCATTAGTCGGTGGAGAATTCACTGACGCAGCTAACGCATTAAATGATCCGCCTGAGTAGTATGCTCGCAAGAGTGAAACTTAAAGGAATTGACGGGGACTCGCACAAGCGGTGGAGCATGTGGTTTAATTTGAAGATACGCGGAGAACCTTACCCACTCTTGACATCTTTCGCAAAGCTATAGAGATATAGTGGAGGTTAACGGAATGACAGATGGTGCATGGTTGTCGTCAGCTCGTGTCGTGAGATGTTAGGTTAAGTCCTATAACGAGCGCAACCCCTATTTTTAGTTACTAACGGATAATGCTGAGGACTCTAGAAATACTGCCTGGGTAACCAGGAGGAAGGTGGGGATGACGTCAAATCATCATGCCTCTTACGAGTGGGGCTACACACGTGCTACAATGGTCGGTACAAAGAGATGCAATACGGTGACGTGGAGCAAATCTCAAAAAGCCGATCTCAGTTCGGATTGAAGTCTGCAACTCGACTTCATGAAGTCGGAATCGCTAGTAATCGCAAATCAGCAACGTTGCGGTGAATACGTTCTCGAGTCTTGTACACACCGCCCGTCACACCATGGGAGCTGGTAATGCCCGAAGCCGGTTTGTTAACTTCGGAGACGACTGTCTAAGGTAGGACCGGTGACTGGGGTGAAGTCGTAACAAGGTATCCCTACGAGAACGTGGGGATGGATCACCTCCTTTCTACGGAGTCAAAGATTATTAAATTAATAATCAATTATAATAACAATAAGTTATTAAAATGTTACAAAAAAAAGATTTATAAATATTTATATCCAGTTTTGAGAGATCTATCTCTCTTTATAGTTCTTTGAAAACTGAATAGAAAAGACATTTGTAAATATTAATATTTCAAACGTTTTGATCAACCAATATAGAATACAAAAT
Source organism: Mycoplasma miroungirhinis (assembly GCF_013008815.1). Classification (GTDB taxonomy): domain Bacteria; phylum Bacillota_I; class Bacilli_A; order Mycoplasmatales; family Metamycoplasmataceae; genus Metamycoplasma; species Metamycoplasma miroungirhinis. The sequence goes on from NZ_CP053097.1 coordinate 150,732, forward strand.
CATATCTAATCTTAAAAATAAAATTAAGATAATAGGTCATACTATTAAATAAGTAAGAGTTTTTGGTGGATGCCTTGGGTCTGGAAGTCGATGAAGGACGCGATTACCTGCGATAAGCCTCGTTGAGCTGGAAATAAGCTATGAAACGGGGATTTCCGAATGGGGAAACCTAACTAGATTAATCTCTAGTTGCATTCTAATGAATACATAGTTAGAAATGTGAGACACGTTGAGAACTGAAACATCTTAGTACCAACAGGAAAAGAAAATAAAAAATGATTCCCTTAGTAGCGGCGAGCGAAGTGGGAAAAGCCTAAACCAACATTTGTTGTTGGGGTTGTGGGACGACTTATATAGAGTTAAAAAATTCATAGATAACAGAAGGAGTTGGAATGCTCCACAATATAGGGTGAAAGTCCCGTATGTGAAATTTATGAATCTCTTAGTTGTATCCCGAGTAGGGCGGGGCACGTGAAACCCTGTCTGAATCAGCCGGGACCATCCGGTAAGGCTAAATACTAACCAGACACCGATAGTGAACTAGTACCGTGAGGGAAAGGTGAAAAGAACCCCGAGAGGGGAGTGAAATAGATTCTGAAACCAATTACTTACAGTTAGTCAGAGCCCGTTAATGGGTGATGGCGTACATCTTGCAGTATGGACCGGCGAGTTATGACAACATGCTAGGTTAAGTAGAATAAAGCGAAGCCGTAGAGAAATCAAGTCTGAATAGGGCGCTTAAGTATGTTGTTATAAACCCGAAACCAGGTGATCTACCCATGAGCAGACTGAAACTTAGGTAAAACTAAGCGGAGGGTCGAACCGTAGTACGCTAAAAAGTGCCCGGATGACTTGTGGGTAGGGGTGAAATTCCAATCGAACTTGGAGATAGCTGGTTCTCTTCGAAATAGCTTTAGGGCTAGCGTGTAGTGTTAAATAATGGGGGTAGAGCACTGAATATGGAATGGCGGCGCCTAGCTGTACTGACTATAATCAAACTCCGAATACCATTATGAATTGCTATGCAGTCGGAACATCGGTGATAACGTCGATGCTCGCGAGGGAAACAACCCAGATCGTCAGCTAAGGTCCCAAAATTGTGTTAAGTGAGAAAGGTTGTGGGATTTCTTAAACAGCTAGGATGTTGGCTTAGAAGCAGCCATCGTTTAAAGAGTGCGTAATAGCTCACTAGTCGAGAGATCCTGTGCCAATAATTTAACGGGACTAAAACACAATACCGAAGCTACGGGCACGTAAGTGCGTTAGGAGAGCGTTCTAAGGGCTTTGAAGCTAGACTGTGAAGACTAGTGGAGCGCTTAGAAGTGAGAATGCCGGTATGAGTAACGATTCAGAGTGAGAATCTCTGACGCCTATTGGGGAAGGTTTTCTGGGCAAGGTTCGTCCACCCAGAGTTAGTCAGGACCTAAGACGAGGCCGAAAGGCGTAGCCGATGGACAACAGGTTAATATTCCTGTACTTCCTTAAAGTGTGATGGAGTGACGGAGAAGGATAGCATTACCACTTATCGGATTGTGGGGTAAGCATTTAGAGGGTTACTGGAGGTAAATCCCTAGTAACATAACCTTAAGATGTTATGCATAATGAAATGGCAACATAGTAATGAATTATGTGATTCCATGCTTCTTAAAAAAGCTTCTAACTTAAGCTTTAAGGGACCTGTACCGAGAACGAACACACGTCCCCAAGATGAGTATTCTAAGGCGAGCGAGAAAACCAATGTTAAGGAACTCTGCAAAATTATCCCGTAAGTTCGCAAGAAGGGATGCCAATAGAAATATTGGCCGCAGTAAAATGTGAGGGGGAACTGTTTATCAAAAACACAGCTCTATGCTAAGTCGTAAGACGATGTATATAGGGTGACGCCTGCCCAGTGCCCGAAGGTTAAGATGATGTGTTAGCTTATGCGAAGCACTGATTTGAAGCCCGGGTGAACGGCGGCCGTAACTATAACGGTCCTAAGGTAGCGAAATTCCTTGTCGGCTAAATACTGACCTGCACGAAAGGCGCAATCATCTCTTAACTGTCTCAACATTGGACTCGGTGAAATTATGGTCCCAGTGAAAACGCTGGGTTCCCGCATCAAGACGAAAAGACCCCGTGGAGCTTTACTATAACTTCGTATTGAATTTTGGCTTAACATGTGTAGGATAGGTGGGAGACTTTGAAGCTTAGACGCTAGTCTAAGTGGAGTCATCCTTGAAATACCACCCTTGTTAATTTGAAATTCTAACTTGCTACCATTATCTGGTAGGAGGACAGTGCGTGGTGGGTAGTTTGACTGGGGCGGTCGCCTCCTAAAGGGTAACGGAGGCGTTCAAAGTTACACTCAGTACAGTCAGAAACTGTATGTAGAGCATAAAGGTAAAAGTGTGATTGACTGTGAGACCTACAAGTCGAGCAGGTGCGAAAGCAGGACTTAGTGATCCGGCGGTACTTCATGGAAAGGCCGTCGCTCAACGGATAAAAGCTACCCCGGGGATAACAGGCTTATCTTCCCCAAGAGATCACATCGACGGGAAGGTTTGGCACCTCGATGTCGGCTCATCGCATCCTGGAGCTGGAGTCGGTTCCAAGGGTTGGGCTGTTCGCCCATTAAAGCGGTACGCGAGCTGGGTTCAGAACGTCGTGAGACAGTTCGGTTCCTATCTGATGTGGGCGTTGGAATATTGATGAGAGCTGCTCTTAGTACGAGAGGACCGGAGTGGACGTACCGATGGTGTTCCAGTTGTTTCGCCAGAAGCATAGCTGGGTAGCCAAGTACGGAAAGGATAACCGCTGAAAGCATCTAAGCGGGAAGCCTCCTCAAAGATGAATATTCCCTATGAAATTCCTTATAGACTATGAGGTTGATAGGCTGGAGGTGTAAGTGTAGTAATACATTCAGCTGACCAGTACTAATAAATTCAATGGTTTAATAGTAATTATTTTATATTGGTAAATGTATAAATTTTCTATTCAGTTTTCAGAGTTCTATAAAATATTTTTTGAAATTAAAATATTGATATAATTTTAATTATGAAACAAATTAGAATAAACACTAAAAAAAATTATTTGAAAAATAGAATTATTAAATTTTTACAATTTTTATTTTTGTATTTTTCAATAATTTTTTTATTTTGTTTGTTCGTTTTTTTTATAAAATATTTATCAAATAGTAAAAATTATTTACAATCTAATATATTTATTTCCTATTGAATTACCAGTATAATATTATCAACTTTTTCATGTACTATTTATCATTATATTAATTGAAAAAATGGACAATTTCGATTTAAAATATTAACTTGATATAGTTTAATTATATTTATAATCATTAGTTTAATTTTTAGTTTTTCTTATTAAAAAATCTAAGAAAAACTTTTTTTTGTTATAATATTATAGCAACTATTAGATTATGATACATAAGGTTATGATACACCGAGCTTAGTTGTTCTCTCGTGTATTAATCAATTTATGTTGAATCTGATCCAAAAATATGGACAAGGAGAACAAAATGAAAATAAATATTAAACTAAAATCATTTGAACATACATTAGTAGATAATGCTTCTGTTAAAATAATAACATTAGCTAATAGTGATAATGACGCAATTGTTAGTGGACCTATTCCATTACCAACTAAAAAAGAAATTATTACAATTTTACGTTCAGTACACGTTAATAAAAAATCTCGTGAACAATTTGAATCTAGAACTCATAAACGTTTAATTATTATTGATAATGTTTCTGAAAAATTACTAGATCAATTTAAACGTATTAAATTGCCTGCTGGTGTTCAAATAACAATACAAACTGTTTAACAACAGTTATATTTTTTATTTAAATATATCAAATATTAAAATAAATTTTAAAATGAAAGGAAAATTATGAAAGGAATCTTAGGAAGAAAAGTTGGAATGACTCAATTATTCACTAATTTAGGTGAACAAATTCCAGTTACTGTAATTGAAGTTAAACCAAATGTTGTTACTAAAGTTCTTACAGCTGATAATGATGGTTACGTTGCAACACAAATAGCTGTAGAAGATAAAAAACAATCAAGAATTAAAAAACCTGAAATTAATAGATTCAAACAAGCTAACACAACACCTAAGCGCTTCGTTAAAGAAATTCGTAATATGACAGGTTATGAATTAGGTCAAATTATTGATGCATCTCTTTTTGAAGCAGGAGAAATTGTTGATGTTACTTCTATTTCAAAAGGAAAAGGTTTCGCTGGTGCGATTAAACGTCACAATCAAAAAATAGGACCTAAATCTCATGGTGGAGGTGGAGGATCAAAACCAGTTCGTCAAACTGGTTCAATTGGTGATATTTCAGGTAATAAAGTTGTAAAAGGTATGACAATGCCTGGACATTTAGGATCTGTTAAATCAACTATCCAAAATTTAGAAATTGTTTATGTAGATGTTAAAAATAACTTATTAGTTGTAAAAGGTTCAATACCTGGTGCTAAAAAATCTTTTGTAACTATTAAACAAAATGTTAAAGGATTACCAGCTAAAGAAGCTATTACATTAGTTGATTTAAAAATTGCTTTAGAAAAAAATGAATTATTTGAGCAAGCTAAAAAATACGGTGTTGAACTTACAACAACAATGTCAATTAGCGAAATGAAACAATTATTAAAAGAAGCTGAAGAAAAAGCTGTAGAAGCAGAAAACAATGAAGAAGGAGAAAATTAATTATGGCTGAAAATAAGGAAACTAAAAAAACCATTAACAAGTCAGTAAAAACTACTTCTTCAACTAAAAAACCAACATCAACTAATAACAAAACATCAAAAACTATTAAAACTAAAAATCCATCAGAGGTTAAAAAGACCCCTGTAGTTGTTAAAAAAACCAATACACCTGTTGAAACAAAAACTCTTCAATTTAGTAAAGAATTATTAAATGATAAGTTATTTGGATTAGAAACAGTTCATACACAAGCAATATTTGATACTGTATTAAGTGATAGAGCTAGTCGTAGATTATCAACTCATGCAGTTAAAAATAGAGGTCATGTTTCTGGAACTGGTAAAAAACCATGACAACAAAAAGGAACTGGTAGAGCAAGAACTGGTTCATTACGTTCACCAATATTTGTAGGTGGAGGAAGAGCTTTTGGACCAACTACTGCTAAAAATTATTCATTAAAAGTTAATAAAAAAATCAGAAGTTTAGCAGTGAGAAGTGCATTAAGTCAATTAGCAAAAGCAAAACAAGTATTTGTATACGAATTTAAACTAAAAAAACCTTCTACTTCAACATTAGTTGAACAATTAAAAGAATTAAAATTAAATAATAATAAAGTCTTAATTGTAACAAGTGATTTAAATGTATTCTTGAGTGCAAGAAATTTAAATAATGTCAAAACATTAAAAGTAACAAGTTTATCAGTTGAAGAATTATTAGCAACAGATTGTTTATTGATAAGTGAAAAAGATTTAAAAATCTTAGAAAGTTTGGTTAAGTAATGAATATTAATGAAGTTATTAAGTATCCAATATTAACTGAAAAAACATATCAACAAATGCATGGACAAAATGTTTATTCATTTGCAGTTGACAGAAAAACTAATAAAGTAGAAATTAGAAAAGCAGTTGAATTTATTTTTAATGTTAAAGTGGAAAAAGTTAACATTATAAAAGTATCTAAAAAACCAAAAAGAATTGGTCGTTTTCAAGGATTTACTAAGGCATATAAAAAAGCATTAGTATATTTAGCTGATGGAAATAGTATTTCATTCTTCCCAAATGAAGAAGAAAATAAAAAAGACAAAGAATTAGTTTCTTCAAATAATAAAGAAACTGTTAAAGAATTGTCTGAAGCAGAAAAAAAAGCAGCTGCAAAAATTCAAAAAGTAACTGAAGAAAAAAATAAATAACTATTTTAGTTACATAACAATTAATAAAAAAATAATATAACTTAAAAGAAAACAATATTTTTAAGTAGAGGAGTAATAATGGCAATAAAACATTATAAACCAACCTCTAATGGTAGACGTAATATGTCAACTTTAGATTATAAACTTAATTTAACAGGACATAAACCGGAAAAATCACTATTAGTACCATTAAAAAAACATTCTGGAAGAAATCATAGTGGTATTATAACAACCCGTCACCATGGTGGAGGAAACAAAAGAAAATATCGTTTAATTGATTTTAAACGAAATAAAGATAATATAGAAGCTGTTGTAAAAACAATAGAATATGATCCAAACCGTAGTGCTAATATTTCATTATTAGTATATAAAGATGGAGAAAAACGTTATATTTTATCTCCAAAAGGTTTAAATGTTGGTAATATCGTTGTATCTGGAGAAAATGTTGATATTAAAGTAGGTAATTCTTTATCATTAAAAAACATTCCAGATGGAACTTTTATTCATAATATAGAATTACAACCAAAACAAGGGGGGATTATTGCACGTAGTGCAGGAACTAGTGCTCAAGTTTTAGGTAAAGAAGAAAACGGAAGATATGTAATTTTAAGACTAAAAAGTGGAGAAGTTAGAAAAGTATTAGCAGAATGTAGAGCAACAATTGGTATTGTTGGAAATGAAGAACATTCATTAGTAAATATAGGAAAAGCTGGGCGTAATCGTCATTTAGGAATTAGACCAACAGTTCGTGGGTCTGCAATGAATCCTAACGATCACCCACATGGGGGAGGAGAAGGACGTCAACCAATCGGACGTAAATCACCACTTACACCATGAGGTAAAAAAGCTCTTGGAGTTAAAACTCGTTCAACTAAGAAATCATCAAATAAATTAATTATAAGAAGAAGAAAGGCAAATAAATAATGGCTAGATCACTAAAAAAAGGTCCATTTGTTGACGAACATTTAATGAAAAAAGTTCAAGCTATTTTAGATGGTAAGGCACCTAAAAAGCCAATTAAAACTTGAAGTCGTCGTTCAACAATTTTTCCAGACTTCATAGGGTTAACATTTCAAGTGCATAATGGAAAAATATTTAATGATGTATTTGTTACAAATGATATGGTAGGTCATAGATTAGGAGAATTCTCACCAACCCGTACATATACAGGACACGGTGCAGATAAAGGGAAGAAGAAATAATGAATAGTGCAAAAGCAAGTGTAAAAGTTCAAAGAATTTCTGCTTACAAAGCAAGATTAGTAGCTGACCTTATCCGTAACAAAAATACTCAAGAAGCAATTTCTATATTACAAACCACAAATAAAAAAGCAACAAAAATAATTTTAAAATTATTAAAAAGTGCAATCGCTAATGCAACTAATAACCATGGATTAGATGGACAAAAATTATATATTTCAAAAATTCTAGTAAATGAAGGGCCAACATTAAAACGTTATCAACCTCATTCAAAAGGAAGAGCATTTCCAATTTTAAAAAGAACAAGCCACTTCTATATTGAAGTAATTGAAAGAAACTAAGGAGTATTTATGGGACAAAAAGTTAATCCAAATGGTTTTAGATACGGAATTTCTAAAGACCATAACACAAATTGATATTCAGATAAAGCAAAATATGCTGAACAATTAATTGAAGACCAAAAAATCTATCGTTTCTTTAATAATTTAGTAAGAAATTATCAAATTGGAAATGTACAAATTTTAAGAGATCAAAAAGAACATGTTGTTGTTAAAATTCATACAGCTAAACCTGGAGCAGTTCTAGGAACAAATTGAGAAAATGTTAAAGATTTAACATTAAAATTAAAAAAATATCTTCGTAATAAAAAAATAAATTTAAGTATCGAAGTAGTTGAATTAAAAAATCCTGATTTAAATGCAAAATTATTAGCTGAAGGAATTGCTGAAAAATTAGAAAACCGTGGAAGTTTTAGATTAGCACAAAAATTTGCAATCCGTTTAGCAATGAAAGCAGGAGCAAAAGGTATTAAAACCGCTGTTTCTGGTCGTTTAAATGGTGTTGATATGGCTCGTAAAGAAGGATATAATGAAGGAGAAATGAAACTTCATACTTTACGTCAAGATATAGATTATGCTACCGCTACAGCAAGAACAACCTATGGAGCTTTAGGAATTAAAGTTTGAGTATCATTGGGAGAAAAACAATTGCAAGGAGAAAAAGATGTTACAACCAAAAAGAACTAAACACCGTAAAATGTTTAGAATTCGTCACGACAAAATAAAAGCAGGACGTGGAAATAAAGTTTCATTTGGTGAATTTGGTCTTCAAGCAAAAACAAGTGCTTGAGTAACTGCAAGACAAATTGAAGCAGCTCGTATTGCCATTACCCGTCGTATGGGTCGTGAAGGGCAAGTGTTTATTAGAATTTTCCCACATATGTCAAAAACTTCTAAACCTATTGGAGTTCGTATGGGTTCTGGAAAAGGTAGTCCAGAAGAATGAGTATCAGTAGTTAAAGTTGATACTATGATGTTTGAAGTTAAAGGTGTTAATGAAGAAATCGCTATGGATGCATTACGTTTAGGTGGTCATAAATTACCTGTAAAATGAAAGATTATTAAAAACCAAGAAGGAGTTAACTAATGAAATATCAAGATCTTAAATCAAAAAGTATTGAAGAATTAAATAATTTAGTTACTGACTACAAAGCTAATCTTTTTACATTACGTTTTAAAGCAAAAACAGGACAATTAGAACAAAACCATAAAATCAAAGATATCAAAAAAGATATTGCACGTGTTTTAACAGCATTAAATGAAAAAATTTCATCAGGAGAAACAAAATAATGGAAAGAACAAATAACCGTAAAGTATTATCAGGTAAAGTTGTTTCAAATAAAAATGATAAAACTATTATTGTTTTAGTTGAAACATATATAAAACATCCAAAATATAACAAACGTTTCAAAAAATCAAAACGTTTTGCAGTTCACGATAACAACAATCAAGCTAAATTAAACGATATTGTTAAAATTCAAGAAACTCGTCCACTTTCAAAAACAAAACACTTTAGATTAGTTGAAATTTTAGAACATTCACAAGAAGGAGAAGAATAATTTATGATACAAGAATTATCAAGAGCTAATGTTGCTGATAACTCAGGAGCAAAAGAAGTAGGAATTATTCGTAACTTAGGTGGATCTGTTAAAAAGTTTTCAAATATCGGAGATATTGTCATTTGTTCAGTTAAAAAAGCTATTCCAAATGGAATGGTAAAAGAAGGACAAATAGTTAAAGCTGTAGTTGTTAGAACTCGTTATGGTTTACAAAGATCAAATGGAACATATATTCGTTTTGATGATAATGCTGTTGTAATTATAAAAGAAGATAAAACACCAAGAGGAACACGGGTATTTGGACCAGTGGCACGTGAATTACGTGATAAAGGTTACTTAAAAATTGTTTCTTTAGCACCGGAGGTATTATAATGGCTAGTAAAAAAATTCGTAAAAACGATACAGTAGTTGTTATAAGCGGAGATTATAAAGGTAAAGTTTCTACTGTTTTATCATTAGACCAAAAAAATAATTTAGTAACATTAAAAGACGTAAACAAAAAAACCAAACATATCAAACCAAACCAACAAAAACAAGATGGTGGAATTGAAATCAAAGAATTTCCTATTCATTTATCAAACGTTGCTATCTTAGTAAAAAAAGGTACAGCTTCATCACCTGCTACATATTCAAGAGTGGGATTTAGCATTGATAAAAATAATAAAAAACAAAGAGTTATTAAAAAAACCAACAAAACATTTTAATTAAATTAAGGAAATATTATGAATAAATTACAACAAAAATATTTAGAAGTAACTAGAAAAGAACTTCAAGAACAATTTAATTATAAAAGTTCAATGCAAATACCACACATTAAAAAAATAGTATTAAATATGACAGCAGGAAATGAAGTTACTAATTCAAAAGCAATTGAAGAAGTTAATAATGAATTAATGTTAATATCAGGACAAAAACCAACCCAAACTGTTGCTAAAAAATCATTAGCAAGTTGAAAATTACGTGAAGGTATGCCTATGGGTTCTAAAGTAACTTTACGTAGAGAAAAAATGTGATCATTTTTAAGTAAATTATTAGAAGTTGCATTACCTCGGGTAAGAGACTTCCGTGGAGTTAATCCAAAAAGTTTTGATGGTAGAGGAAACTATGCTATCGGAATTAAAGAAGAAATTATTTTCCCTGAAATTAGTTTTGATAAAGTAAGAAAGTTAAAAGGTTTAGACGTAATCATTGTAACTAGTGCAAAAACAAATGAAGAAACATATGCACTATTAAAAAGTTTAGGTATGCCTTTTGGTAAAGGAGAATAATAAAAATGGCTAAAAAATCATTAATAGTTAAAGCACACAAAAAACCAAAATTCTCAACAAGAGCATATACACGTTGTGAGTTATGTGGACGTCCACATGCAGTATTAAGAAAATATAAAATTTGCCGTATTTGCTTTAGAAATTTAGCACACGAAGGTAAATTACCAGGAATTAAGAAAGCGAGTTGATAATTATGGCTATTATAACTGATCCTATTGCAGATATGTTTGTCAGAATCAATAATGCAAGAGCACGTAAAATGAGAGATGTGATTATTCCTCATTCATTAAAAAAAGTAGCTATTTTAGATATTTTTAAACGTGAAGGTTACATTGTTGATTTTAAAGAAATGATGCAAAATAATCATAAACATATCGTTGTATCATTAAAATACAAAGGTTTTACAGGTTCACAAAGTGTTATTAATGGACTTAAAAAAGTTTCAAAACCAGGTCTTAAAGTTTATGCTGGTGTAAAATCACTACCAAAAGTTTTAAGTGGATATGGTACTGCAATTATTTCAACATCAAAAGGTCTTTTAACAGATAAAGAAGCTAGAAAGGAAAATGTTGGTGGTGAAGTAATCGCCTTCATTTGATAAAAATGTCTAGAGTTGGAAAAAGAATTTTACAAATACCTACAAATGTTGAAGTTAATATTACAAATAACACCGTTCATGTCAAAGGACCAAAAGGAACATTAGAATATACATTTAATTCATTAATTAATGTTTTAATTGAAAATAATACTGTTACAACTCAACGTAAAAACGAAGAAAAACATACTAAACAATTACATGGAACCACAAACTCTTTAATAGCATCAATGTTAAAAGGTGTTAGTGAAGGATTTACAAAAGAAATCGAAATTATTGGAGTTGGATATAAAGCAACTCAAAAGGGAAATCAAATTGAAGTTATTTCAGGATATAGCCATCCAGTACTAGTGGATATTCCTAGCAATTTAGATGTAAAAGTTGTGAAACCAACTTATATTACAATTTCAGGAATTGATAAACAAGCTGTCGGTCAATTTGCAGCAATATTAAGAGATATTCGTCGTCCTAGTCCATATTCAGGAAAAGGAATTATGTATAAAGGTGAAAAAATTCGTCGTAAAGAAGGGAAAACTGCTTCTAAATAATAAGCAGAAAGGTATAATAAAATGCAAAAATCAAGAAAAGATAGACGTGTTACTAAACACATGAAAATTAGAATGCATTTACAAGGAACAACCGAGATTCCACGTGTAAGCGTTTTTAAATCATTACATAACTTTTATGCACAATTAATAAATGACGAAACACATACAACATTAGTATCATCATCTACAAAATCATTATCTCTTACAACAAATAATATTGATGCTGTTAAAAAGGTTGCAAAAGACTTTGCTTCAAAACTTAAAAATAAAAATATTACAAAAATTGTTTTTGACCGTTCAGGATATATTTATCATGGAAAAGTAGCAGCATTTGCTGATACACTACGTGAAGAAGGGATTAATTTCTAATGGAAAATAATTTAGAAAAAGCTCAAGTTGTAGCAACAACAGAAAAAACAACAAAAGTAGTGAAAAATACACATAAAAACAATTTTAAAGAAAAAGAAAATGATCAAGATAAAGTAGAGTTTAAACATCCAAGAAAACAAAACTCTCGTTTTAATAAAGATAAAGATACCAATAAAAAAACTACTAAAAGAGTAAGAGAATTTAACACTGTAAATTCAGAATTTGAAGAAAAAGTAGTTAATATTGCTCGTGTTACTGTTGTTGTTAAAGGGGGAAGACGTTTTAGTTTTTCAGCCTATGTTTCAGTTGGTAACAAAAAAGGAAAAATTGGCTTTGGGCATGGAAAAGCCAATGAAGTCCAAGATGCAATTAAAAAAGCAGTTAAAGATGCACATAAAAACATTTTTGAAGTTCCTATTGTTAATGGAACCATTCCTCACGAAATGCAAGCTAAATTTTTAGCATCTAAGATTCAATTACGTCCTGCACGTAAAGGGGCTGGAATCATAGCTTCAAATACCGTACGTAGTGTTGTTGAATTAGCTGGATATACAGATATTTCAACCAAAACCTATGGATCAAGAAACAAACAAAATATCGTTTATGCCACAATTAAAGCTTTAAAAAATTTAAAAACAGCTGATGAAATTGCTGAATTAAGAGATATTAAAGTAAGCGATTTATTATAGTATTTAAGGAGTAAAAATGCAAAAATTAAATAATCTTAAATATACACCAGGTGCAAGAAAAGATAAACATCGTGTAGGTAGAGGACATGCAGCTGGTAAAGGTAAACAAGCTGGAAGAGGACAAAGTGGTCAAACAAAACGTAATAATGTTCGTTTAGGTTTTGAAGGTGGACAAAATCCATGATTTAGACGTCTACCAAAAAGAGGATTTAAAAATGTAAATCACGTAGAATTTCAAGTTGTTAATTTAGATCAACTAGAAATAAAATTTACAAATAATGAAACAGTAAGTTTTGAAACCTTGTTTAACAAAGGTTTAATTAAACATTATGATCAACCTGTTAAAATTTTAGGACGTGGTGAAATTACCAAACCATTAATTTTAACAGATATAGATGCAATTTCTAAAACAGCTGAGAATGCAATTATTAAAGCTGGAGGAAAAATCGAGGTTGAATAATGAATAAAACTACAAAAGATCAAAAAACTCAGTCTCAAAAACTTAAAAAATTAAGTTTTGATTCTAAGTTTGTTAAATTTAAGAATAGTTATAATGATTTTTGAAAAAATCATGATTTAGTAAAAAAAGTAATTTTTACTATATTCTTATTAACTATCTTTGTAGCAGCAGGAACTATTACTATTCCTGGTATACATTTAGTAAATCAAGATAAATTAAATGGTGGAGATTTTTTAGGAATTTTAAATTTAGTTGGTGGTGGTGGTCTGAGAAATTTTAGTGTTGTTGCACTAGGAATTAGTCCATTTATTACTGCTAGTTTAATTATGATGATTTTACAAACTAAAATCTTTCCTCCTATATATAGATTAAGTCAATCTGGTCCACAAGGACGAATTAAAATTAATATAATTACAAGATTTGCAACATTAATATTTGCAATTATTCAAGCTATCGTTTTAACAAAAGCATTAAAAAATCCTAGAACAGGATTTGGAATTCGGATTATTAGTCAATTAGATACAAATACTTATGCATATTTTGTTTTACCTTTAATTTTAATTGCAGGAAGTTTATTTGCATTATTTTTAGGAGAATTAATCACTAATAAAGGTGTAGGAAACGGGACAAGTTTAATTATCTTTGCTGGTATTGCCTCAAATTTAATTCCTACCTTTAAAAATGCTTTTGAATTTCTTGTTACAAGTTCAAAAACACAATCTTTAGTATTTAAAGAATTAATTAACTTTAGTGTGTATTTAATTTCATATAGTTTAGTTATTTTCGTTGTAGGGTATTTTTATTTAGCTGAAAGACATATTCCGATCCAACAAGTAGGAGCCGGGCTTTCTAAAAATGAAAAAGAATTATCATATTTACCATTAAAAGCTAATCCAGCTGGTATTATGTCAGTAATTTTTTCATTAATGTTATTAAGTTTACCAACAATGATTGCAGGATTATTTAATCCAGCCACAAGTAGCTACTATAATTGAATTTATACTAATTTTCAAATAACTCAACCGATTGGATTCTTTTTATTTATTGTAATTACATTTGCTTTTACTTTGCTAATGGGGTTACAACAATCTAAAATTGATAAAATTTCTGAAGATTTTGCTAAAAACTCAACATTTATTCCTGGTATTAGACCAGGTGAGCAAACTGAAGATTACTTAATTACCAAAATATTAAATTTAAGTTATTTTTCAAGCATTTATTTAATTATTATTGGTGCTATGCGTTATGTCGAAGAAATGTTACATTTACCCGCTAATATAGCTTTTGGAGGAACTGGATTAATGATTTTAGTTTCAGTTACCATTGAAACACTTCAACAAGTTCAAGCTCGTTACAAAACTCAAGAATTATCAAGAAAAAGAAAGAAAATTTTACATAGTCTTGAAAATGGAGAAGAAGGTGATTTATTATGATAAAAACATATAAAGATCTCAATTTAATATTTTTAGGAGCTCCTGGAGCAGGTAAAGGAACCATTGCAAATTGATTAGTTGTAAATGATCAATTCATACAAGTATCAACTGGCGAAATTTTAAGAGAAGAAATTAAAAATCAGACTAAACTTGGTTTAGAAGCACAAGCAATTATGGCTCGTGGAGACTATGTTAGTGATGATATTGTTAATGAAATTATAAAAAATAAACTACAACAATTAACATCTAATAATAAACATTTTATTTTAGATGGATATCCACGGACATTAGCTCAAGTTGATTTTTTAGAATCACTTAATTTTACAAAAATAGATTATGTTATTTTATTAAATGTTGATAAAAATATCATTTTAGAAAGATTAACCAATCGGAGAATTTGTCCAAATTGTGGTTCCACATACCACTTAATTTCTCAAAAACCTCAAATTGAAAATACTTGTGATAAATGTAATCATAACTTAATCCAAAGAAAAGATGATCAACCTGAGGTTATTTTAAAAAGATTAGATGTCTTTAATAAACAAACAAAACCATTGATTAATACTTATCTTGGCAAAGGTAATTTAATTGAAATCAATGCAAATCAAAATGCAGAAAATGTTTATTTAGAAATTAAAAATAAACTTATAAATTTAACAAACAATAAATAATGATTTTAATTAAAAACTCACAAGAAATAAAAGACATCAAAAAATCTTGTGCTATCCTGGCAGAAGTAAAAACCATTTTATGAAACTTTATAAGACCAGGTGTTTCTTTAAAAGAAATAGATAGCATCGCTTTTAAAGAAATTACGAAACGAAATGCAAAGCCTGCTTTTTTAGGTCAATATGGATTTAAACACACATTATGTATTAGTGTAAATGAAGAATTAATTCATGGAATTCCTAGTAAGAGAATTTTAAAAGAAGGTGATTTAGTAAAAATTGATATGGGCGCAATTTGAAATGGAATGTATTCAGATAGTGCTTTTACTAAATATGTCGGAAATAATCCTAGTGAAGAAGACCTAAATTTAATTAAAGTAGCAAAAGATGCTTTTAAAGCTGGATTTAAAGAGGTTAAAGTAGGTAATAGAATTGGTGATATAAGTTATGCAATTGGAAAAGTTATTAAAGAAGCAGGATATTATACACCATTAGAATATACAGGTCATGGTATTGGTCATTCTTTACATGAAGATCCTTATATTTATAATGATGGTAAAAAAGATACTGGACCTTTAATAAGAAATGGTATGGTAATTTGTATAGAACCAATGATTTTACAAAAAACTTCGAAAACAAAAATTTTAAAAGATGGTTGAACTGTAGTAAGTTCATCTGGATTAAAATCCAGCCATTATGAACAAACAATTCTTATTGAAAATGATAATGCAATCATTTTAACAGGAGATAATATTTAATGGCAAAAGATGCAATCAAAATGACAGGTAAAGTAATAAAAGTTCATTCAACTAAAAATTTTATTGTGCAACTTGAAAATGGTATTGAAATTCAAGCAACAACAAGCGGAAAAATGTCTCTTCATAATATTAGAATAATTAATGGAGATACTGTTGATGTTGAAATGAGTCCTTATGATCTTTCAAAAGGACGAATTGTTTACCGTCATAAATAACGAAAGGAAATCGCATGAAAGTTCGTGCTTCTATTAAACGAATTTGCAAAGATTGCAAAGTTATAAAAAGAAATGGTACAAATCGTATTATTTGTATTAACCCAAAACATAAACAAAGACAAGGATAAAAAATATGGCTAGAGTTTTAAACGTTGAAATTCCTAACAACAAACGTGTAGTTATTTCATTAACATACATATTGGGAATAGGTCGTTCTACATCACAAGATATTTTAAAAGAAGCTAATATTGACGAAAATATTAGGGTAAAAGATTTATCTGAAGATCAATTAACCAAAATTCGTGACATTGCTAAAAAATATTTAACTGAAGGTGATTTACGTCGTGAAACCCAATTAAACATTAAACGTTTAATGGAAATTAAATCATATCGTGGTTTAAGACACCGTAAAGGATTACCTGTTCGTGGACAATCAACACAAAAAAATGCTCGTACAAGAAAGGGACCTCGCAAAACCGTAGCAGGTAAAAAAGGTAAATAATAATGGCAAAAAAACAAAAGAAAATTATTACCAGTGGTATAGCACATATCCATTCTACTTACCAAAATACCATTGTTTCATTTTCAGATGAAGCAGGTAATGTGTTTGCTTGATCATCTTCAGGAGCAATTGGTTATAAAGGTACAAAGAAAAAAACACCTTATGCAGCAGGATTAGCTGCACAAGCAGCTTTAGAAAAAGCATTAGAATTTGGATTAAAAGAAGTAAAAATTCTTGTAAAAGGTGTTGGTTCTGGTAAATCAACAGCAAGAAAACAAATTGAAGCTTCTGGATTATTAATTAAAGAAATAAAAGATGTTACACCTGTTCCTCACAATGGTACACGTCCACCTAAAAAAATATTAAAAAGAAAGTAGATTTAATTAATTATGGAAAAAATGACCAAAATTCATTATGCAGAGTTAACAACTGAAAAAATTAACGAATTTGATAGTACTTTTTCATTACAACCTTTATCAAGAGGTTTTGCAGATACATTAGGTACTGCATTACGTAGAACATTATTATCATCAATTACATCATGCTCTATTTTTGCGATAAAAATTGCAAACGTTCACCATGAATTTGAAATCTTAAGCGGAATTAGAGAAGATATTGTGACCTTATTAAGTAATTTAAGACATATTCGTTTTAAATATATTCCTGAACTTTTTGATCAACCTAATACAGTAATTAAAGTATCTTTTAATTTTTCTGGTAAAAAAATCATTTATGCAGGAGATATTCAAAGTGATATTTTAGAAATTGTTAATACTGATTTATATATTGCTGAAATTGAAGAAGGTGGACAATTACAAGTTGATCTATTCATAAAAAGTGGCAGAGGATATGTAGATTTTGAAGAAAATAAAAAAATTGTCGCAACTTTAGGTTCAAAACTAGATAGTAAAATAACCAATGGACAAATTTTAACAGTTGATAGTGATTTTAGCCCAGTTAAAAAAATTAGTTACGAAGTTAAAGAACTAAATAGTTCAAGTACTATTATTGAAGAAGAACTAATTTTACGTGTTGCTGTTGATGGGACAATAGTAGCAGCTGAAGCATTATCACAAGCTTCACAAATTCTTATTGCACATTTACAAATTATTGGTAATGTAGATAACATTCAAGAAATTAGACTATTTGAAGATGTTGCTCAAGAAAAAGAAAATAATCAAATGCGTTCAATGGATATCGAAAAATTAGGATTAACAATCAGATCAAAAAATGCACTACATCGTGCTGGGTATTATAAAGTTGATGATTTATTAAACTTAACAGAAGATGAATTATCAAATATTAAAAATTTAGGAAAAAAATCAGTTGATGATATAGTTAAGAAAATTAATACTTTCAGAGAAAATTTAAATAAAGGAGACGAATAATGGCAAATCCTGTGCAATTATATAGACGTAATTCAGAGTGAAGAAACCATGTGGAACGTTCTTTAGTAACAGATGTTTTAGTTAAAGGTAAAGTTGAAACTACATTAGCAAGAGCTAAACAACTACGTCGTAAAGTAGATAAAATGATTACAAAAGCAAAGAAAAACACTTTAGCTTCTCGTCGTCAAGTTGCAAGTTATTTAAGAAATATTCAAGCAACAGCAGAAAAAGATGCGATTCAATATGTATTTGATGTTTTAGGACCTCGTTACAAAGAACGTAACGGTGGATATTGTAGAATAATTAAAACCGGATTCCGTCAAGGTGATGGATCTGAAATGGCAATTTTACAATTAGTTTAATCTCATTAAATTACTTAATTGTAAATGACAAATTAAAGGAGAAATATTATGGCTATAGTTCCAAAAAGAAAAACATCTAAACAACGTAAACATTTACGTAGATCACATCATGCTTTAACAAAAAATACATTTAGCTCATGTTCAAACTGTGGTCAAGTAGTTTTACCACATAGACTATGTGAAAACTGTGGTTTTTACAACGGTAAAAAAGTTGAAGGTTTCAAAGCTAAACAAGATAAATAATCCAAAATAATAATACATATTAACACCAGAAAAATCTGGTGTTTTTTTATATTTTTTTTGAAGATAAAAAAATAACATCAAAATTATGTAAATATAATTTAAAATTTTGTATAATTTAGGTGATAGTGGGGAAAAGTGGGAATGTATGGAAATTATGAACGTGCTTTAGATGATAAAAATCGAATAGTTATTCCTGCAAAGTTCAGAGAAGAATTAGGAGATACTTTTTTCATCACTTTTGGTTTAGATAATTCCTTAACTTTACGAAGTCAAGAAGAATTTAACAAATTAACCAAAAAATTAGCAGACAACAATATGTTGGATAAAAATATGCGACTATTTAATCGTTTTATTCTTTCAAATACTGAAGAAATAAAATTAGATAAAACTGGCCGTTTTGTAATACCTCCAAGGTTCCTAGAAAGAGCTGCTATCAAAAAAGATATCATTTTCATTGGAATTGGTAATGTATCGGAAATATTTGCAAAAGAAATATATCAACAAGATATAAAATCATTCGATGAAACAGAACAATTTGACAATCTAGCGCAACTACTTTTTGAAAGTGGTGCTAAATTATAAAACATATTCCAGTTCTTCTTAAAAAAAGTATTGAAGCTTTAAATATTAAAGAAGATGGTATATACCTTGATTTAACTTTAGGACGCGCAGGTCATAGTCAAGAAATATTAAAAAAACTGACTACAGGACATCTTTATTGTTTTGATAAAGATCAACAAGCAATTGATGAATCACAACCAATACTTGCAAAAATATCACCAAATTTTACATTAATAAAATCAGATTTTCAAAATTTTGATTTAGAATTAGCAAAATTAAATATTTTTAAAGTAGACGGTATTTTAGCTGATTTAGGTGTCTCAAGTCCTCAACTAGATGATTTTAGTAGAGGATTTAGTTATTCCAAAGATTCATATTTAGATATGCGAATGGATCAAACTCAAAAACTTGATGCTCATTATATAGTTAATAATTACTCAGAAGCAGCTATTAAGAAATTATTACAATTTAATGCTGATGTAAAGCTTGCACGACAAGTTGCTAAAGCTATTTGTAATAATAGACCAATAGATACTACTTTACAATTATCAACAATAATAAAAAACACTTATCCAGCTTATTTATTAAGACAAAAAAACCCTTTAAAAGCAGTTTTTCAAGCAATTAGAATAGAAGTCAATGGCGAACTTGAATCACTTCAAGTGATGTTATCTAAAGTAGATAAAATATTAAATAAAAATGGTATTTTAGCTATTATCAGCTTCCATTCTATTGAAGATAAAATGATTAAAACATTTTTTAATTCTTTGAAATTAGAAACAAGCACTTATAAATTGCCCATTCAAATGCAAGAAAATTATAAGATCAAAAAAATAATTGTTTCTGATCAAGAAAAAAACACAAACTATCGTTCAAGAAGTGCAACATTAAGAACACTTCAAAAGCTTATTGATTAATGGAATAAAAATGGAAAGAAAAATAATTGTTGTTATCAAAGAATTTTTTAAAAAATTTACTATTTGTGCTTTCGAAAGTATAAATGGCGATTTTCAAACAATATTCTCACATTCCATTAATAAGCATCAAGATCAAAATAACATAATTAATATGTTTCAAAATACGCTTGAAGAAATTAAAAATATCACCAAAGGTGATGTGCAAAACATAATTTATTCAATCGAAGATCCTAACTCTTTTTATATTAGTAAATTAAATTTAAATTGTAAAAATATTCCTATAACATTTGATCATTTTAATTTAAATACAATCAATCATCAACTTACAAAAGATACTATCGATTTTTTAGCCTATTATCAAGCAAATGATATTAAAGCTATTAAGCATGACAACACTATTTTATATCCACACGATTTTAAATCATTACCATTAGCAGATTTAAAATCATTAGAAGCAGTTGTTAGTCGATACTTTATAAAACAACAAGCATATAAATATGCTCAAAATTTAATAAATAAATTATCTTTAAATATTGAAAAAATGATTATTGGTTTTCAATTAGAAAATTTATATATTTCTAATGTAAAATCTCAAGATAACAAAATCTTAATTAAAATTTTAGAAGATAATGTATTATTGTCTTTTGTTACCAATAACATTATCCAAGAAACCAAAATTCTTCAAAATGGAATCAATATTTTAATTCATAAATTAGCAAACATTTTAAACATAACTTCATACGAAGCGAGATGTTTAATTGCAAATTATAATTATTTCGAAGAAAATTTGCAACAACCTTTTTTATTTAGAAAAGATAAATCTTTACAAGTTATAAATGATTTAATAAAAAATTTCTACCTAAATATTTCTCATCACATAACTTGTATGTTAAAGTTATATAATAATTTAGATTTTTCACAAATACAATTTGAGATTATTGAATCACAAATTCTTAATCTAACAACTTCAAAACAATTGTTACATTCATTACATCCCAATAATGAAATTAAAACAATATATGATTATAAACTACCTATTTATAAATATATCAATTTCAACAACTGAGCCTTAGTTAATTATTTAAAATCTAATATCTCTGATCAAGATATTACAAATACATATACAATTAATACTCAAACAATTGAAAACATTAAATTTAAAAAACCAACCATTTTTAAAAATTTTATTAAAAGAATATTCGCAATGTAGGAGAATATATGGAAACATCACAAACAAATACAGTATCAGAAACCATCGAAGCTACTGCTTCTATTAAAATAGTAGGAGTAGGAGGAGCTGGAAATAATTCATTAAAAAGTTTAATGGATGTACAGTTACCTGGAGTTGAATTTGTTGCTGTTAATACAGACAAACAAGCATTAAAAGAATTTCCTAATAAAGACATTTGCTTACAAATAGGCGATGAACACGGACGTGGAGCAGGAGCTGATCCTGAAACTGGAAAACAGGCAGCAATTGATGCACGTAATGATATAAAAGATCGTCTAAAAAATACAGAACTTGTCATCATTGCAGCTGGTATGGGTGGAGGAACTGGAACAGGTGCTTCTCCTGAAATTGCTAAAATAGCAAAAGAAAATGGTTCATTAACAATAGCAGTAGTTACAATGCCTTTTATTTTTGAAGGTAAAAAAAGAACAGAAGTTGCTTTACAAGGTTTAGAAACCTTAAAAAAAGAAGTTGATGCTTATATTATTGTAAGTAATGAAAAACTTCTTAATGCATTTGGTGAATTACCAATTGATGAAAGTTGAAAATATTCTAATATAACTTTAAAACAATTAATAAGATCAATAATTGATATTACGGTTTTACCTTCATATATTAATTTAGATTTTGCTGATTTACAAAACTTAATTAAAAAGAATCCAGGTGAATTAGTTGTTGGAATTGGAAAAGCAACAGGTAAAGATAAAGCCGAAAAAGCAGTTTCACATGCTTTAAAAAGTCCTATTATTGAATCAAATATTATGGGCGCATCACAATGTATTGTGCATATTTCAGTTGGAAATAATGCAACATTAAAAGACATTAGTGATGTATCTCAATTTATGAACAAAATCATGAATAAAGAAGTTGATATGATATTTGGTTATAATAAAATGGAAAGCGAAAATAAAGAACAAGATGATAGTCTTGTAGTAACTATAATCGCTGCTGGAATTAAAGAACAATTTAAACAAGATACAAATACAATAAGAAACGAAGTTAATAAACAAATGGAAAAATCATTAGTATCTTCACCAAAAGAAACTATCGAAAATAACGATATAGAAGATATAACACTTGAAAATGAAAATAATTCTAAAAGCAATGGTTTCTTTGATTTCTTTAAATAAAAAACGATGTCTTAGAAGTTTTTAAAGATCAATTAAATCATCATTATTCCCGAGATATTTCTCGGGGTTTTTTATTACTCTTTTTGAATTTTATTTTGATATTATTTTTATATAATTTAATTTATAAGGAGAAATATGACAAAAAAAATATCACCGATGAAATTAGCAGCTCAATTATGAGATTCAGCTAATAACCTAAGAAAAAACTTCGAATCAAAAGAATATAAAGACATCATTTTAAGTTTAATATTTTATAAATTTTTATCTTAAACTTTTATTGATTGAATTGAAGATATTGATGAGAAAAAATATGATATTAAAGAAATTAAAGAAAAAGAATATGACCCCTCATATGAAGAAACTAAAAACCTTTTCTTATATGAAAAAGGTTATTATATACCTTATAAATTTATGTTTCATACTTGAATAAATAACGATCCACAAGATGAGGAATTTTCATTAGCACTATTTGATCAAGCATTAATATCATTTGAAAAAAGTATTTCAGAAGCTTATGATGGTATGTATATTCAATTGTATCAAGGGATTTTAAAACCACTAAAAGATAATTACAACCCAGAAACAATTAAAGACCGTCGTTCAACTGAAAATAACTTAAAGGAATTAATTTTAAAAATTAATGAAATACCTACTGGAAAACAAGATTATGATTTATTAGGTTATGTTTATGAATACTTTATCGGAAAATTTGCATCTACATCTGCAAAAGGAGATGGACAATATTATACACCACATGAAGTTTCTGATTTAATGTCTGAAATTATTGCTCATCATTTAAAAGATCGTAAAGAAATTTCTATTTATGATCCCACTTCTGGGTCAGGTTCTTTACTTTTAAATATTGGTAAAACATACCAAAAATTAACAGGAAAAGAAAAGAACATTACTTATTATGCACAAGATGTATTATAAGTTGCATATACTACAACTAGAATGAATTTATTAATGGCTGGTATACCAGCTTCTAAAATTCATGTAAGCATGGGAGATACTTTAAAACAAGATTGACCATTTGATAAGAATGATATAAACACTTCTAAAAGATTGGATGCAGTTATTTCTAATCCACCTTATTCATTAGAATGAGATCCTGTCAACGCAGCAAGTGATCCAAGATTTATAAATTATGGTTTAGCACCTAAATCAAAAGCTGATTTTGCCTTTTTATTACATTCATACCATCATTTAGAAGTAGATGGTATTATGGCTATTGTTTTACCACATGGAGTATTATTTAGAGGTAATAGTGAAAAAGCCATAAGACAACAACTAATTAAAAATCATGCAATTGATACAATTATAGGTTTACCTGATAATATGTTTTTTAATACTAATATTTCAACTATTATTATGATTTTGAAAAAAGATCAAAAAGAAACTGATGGTTCTATTCAATTTATTGATGCATCTTCATTGTATGAAAAGAAAGATAAATTTAAAAAGTTTAATGTTTCACATATTAAACAAATTTCTCATGCAGTTATTAATAAAAGTAATATTAAAAACTTTTCAAGAGTTGTTTCATTACAAGAAATTGAAGCAAACGATTATAATTTAAATATTTCAAGATATATTGAAAATTTTGAAAAACCAGATGAATTTGATTTATTTGCTTTATTAAATGCAAAAATCCCTCAAAAAGAAATTGATTCATTTGCTAATTTTTGAAATATTTTTCCTTCCTTACCTAATAAACTTTTTACAAAAGATGTTCAACATCAAAATTATTTAGTATTTAAAGACATCAACAATTTAGATAATGATATTTTAGAAGATTTAGAAATTAAAAATTATCTTCTAAAATTTAATGATAATTTAAATAATTTAAAAGAATTCATTAAGATTAAATTTAATTCATTAAATTCATTTAAAAATAAAGATGATTGAAAATTTTGATTAGAATTTGATGAACTGTTTTTTAAAAGCTACAATAACATTCATTTAATTGATAAATACCAACTATATCAAATCATCCATGAAATAAATACTGCAATTTTAGAGGATGTTAATGTTTTAGCACAATATAATGTAACAAATAATTTTGTTTTAGATAATTATAAAGACCTTTTTGAATTAATTGAAATAAAGAAAACTAAACAAGAATTAAGTGATAATATTATTTTTTCTAAAGACTTTTTAATAAATACTTTCTTTAAAAACCAACAACAACAATTAGACGAAATTACTATCCAAAAAGACGAATTAGTTGCTTCAATTCAAGAATTAAAAGATAATAAAGAAAAAAATGATATTTCAGATGAAGAAATTGCAAAATTAAATAATGAAATCAAAACATTAGAAAATCAAAACAAAGATCTCAAAGACAAAATTAATAATTTAACTAAACAACTTTCAAATGATTTAATTTCCAAAATCAAAAATTTAACAAACGAAGATTTTTTAAATTTACTATATACTAAATGAACAGAACATTTATTTATCAAAATTGAAAATAAAATCGAAGATATTTTAAATTCATTTATCGCAAATTTAAAAACATTATTTGATAAATATAGTGAAACTATGGAAGATTTAAATAGTCAAATAAAAAATACTCAACAAGAATTAATTTCATTATTAGGCGATTTAAAAGCAGAAGATGAACCCAAGCGTTAGTAAATTCTTAAAATTTAGTATAAAAAACAACAAATAAATGATTTTATGTGTTTATTTATTTGTTGTTATTTGAGAAAATGTTTTAAAGTTTGTTTTTGACACTTCTTTTAGTTTTTCTTGACCATATATTTTTAAAAATTTCTTTCCAAATTCTATAACACTAGAACTTGCACCTAATGGAAAATGCATATGATATTTTTGATCTTGTTTCTGCATTTCTATTAATAAATAGTATCTAGCTAAAATACTTGCACATGCAACACTTAATATTTTATCTTCAGCCTTAGTTTCAAAATTTACTGGATATTTAGGAATAATAAATGTATTTAATATTTTTGAAAGTTTGTCTTCATATTTTTTAATTGAATTTAAAGTGGAAAATTGGTCTATAAATGCTTGTTTATCAATTTCTTTTTGGAGTTTATTAATGTTTAAATAATGATATATTAATTTAACTTCATTAGTATTAAAATTATTTGCTAGTTGATTATTTCCTTGTTGGGTTAAAATAGTTCCCGTAAATTTTGTTAATTTCATTATTTGGGGAGCTATTTCTAAAATTTTTTTATCAGTGATTTTTTTTGAATCTTTAACACCTAAATTTAAGATTTTTAAATAATTTTCAGGATAAATATAAGCTGCAACAAAAACTATTGGACTAAAAAAATCACCTACTCCAGTTTCATCACAACCAATATAATCTTCATTATTCTTCATTAAAATGATCTGCTCCAACGATTTGTAATCTTTCTTTATCTAATTCATCATGGAATTTTTTTGCTTTTTTAATATATTTATCGGGATTATTTAAAAATTTTTCCATAAAATAACCCACAGCTCCATCTTTATTTGTTTTATTTGATAAATCACTTGCTAATGCCTTAATATAAGCCTCTGCATTTGCAGGAGCCATTCCTACATTTGCAATTCTAAACATACTTGAATCATTAAAACTATCACCCATTGCAATAGTATCATCAATGTCAATATTATAATAACGCATAATTAAAGAAATCACATTTCCTTTAGTTACACCTATACTTGTAATATCAAAAACTGGTGTTAAACCTTCTCCTTTTGATCAACTTGAAAATTCACCTAAATCACCATATCTACGTTTTAGATAAATAAGTAATTCTTTTACATTAGTTTCAGGTTTAACATCAAAAACTATTCCAGTTGGTTTTAAAGGTAATTTAGTAAGTTCAATACTTTCTCTAAATTTAGTTGCATTACTAAAATTAAAAACTTTTTCTAAGGCTTCATCACGATATTTTAATTGAACTCAATCAGGTCCTTCAATTGCATAATTTGAAATTTCTTTTTCAACTTTAGGATCTCCTAAAATATATAAAACTTCATTTAAATCTAAATAACTAATAGTAGGAATAAAAAAAGGATCATTAGGAGAATGTATATGAGCACCATTATAATTACCTACAATTGAATTTAATCCTAATTTTTCATAAATATGTTTAGTTGATCTTCAAGGTCTTCCGGTAATAATTGAAACAATATGTCCTTCATTTACTGCTCTTTTAATTTGTTCTTCTGTTTTGGGATGAATAGCTCCTGTTGCACTATTTGCAAGTAAAGTTCCATCTAAATCAATTGCAAATAAAAATCTTCTTTGTTTTGAATTTCTTTCCATATTACTCCTTAAATATTTCTTAAATTATAAATGAAAGTTCCTAAATATAAGTTATTTTATAAAATAAAATAAAATTTCTACTTTAAAAAATAGGTAATTAATTTATAATTTTAATTATGATTAATATAGTTTTATACGAACCTGAAATAAGTCCAAATACAGCAAATATTATTCGCACATGTTTTAGTACCAATACAAAATTACATATTATAAGACCGATTGCCTTTGATTTACATCCACACTGAATGAAAAGAGCTGCAGCTGGTCGTTTTTTAAGTGATATAGACCATGAAATTCATAATTCATATAATGATTTTGTAAAAAAATATGGTAATAAAAATATTTATTATATTACTCGTTATGGATTAAAAACTTATACTGATATTAACTTTAAAAAAGAAGTTAAACAAAGTTCAGAAATATGATTAATGTTTGGAACAGAAAGTACTGGAATACCTAAAAAAATATTACAAACTAATATAAATAATTGTCTAAGAATACCAATGACAGCATCTGCTCGAAGTATTAATTTAGCAAATAGTGTGATTGTGATTTTATATGAAGTTTTAAGACAACTTGATTTTGCTAATTTATCAAAATTTGAAGTACAAAAAACTAAAAATTATTTATTAAAAGAGGATTAGTGGCTAAATATTCAGTAGAACAAATTCAAAAACATAAATTTAATGCAGCTTTAAATGGATATAATCCTGAAGAAGTTGATATATTTATTGATGAATTAATTGAAGATATTATTGAATATCAACAAATTATTGCTAAATTACAAACAAAGTAGGTAAAAATGATTAACTGATTTCCAGGACATATGAAAAAAGCTTTTGACATTATCAAACAAAAAGAATCTTTGTTTGATATGTTTTTAATAGTTTTAGATAGTAGAGTTCCGATTTCATCTTATAATTACGAATTTGATAAAATTGCACCACATAAACCAAGAATTTTTGTTTTTTCTAAAACAGATTTAACCAATTTAAATCGTTTTAATGAACTAAAACAACATTACAATAACGAAAATGATATTTTAGTGAGTGTAAATTTAAAAAATGTTAATAAATCATATAATGTACTTATTCAAGCTATTAAAAAAGTAACAAATAATATCTCAAAACAAAACTTAAAAAAAGGATATAAAACTCCACCTCCTAAAATTGGAGTTTTAGGTATTCCTAATAGTGGGAAAAGTACATTAATAAATATTTTAGCTCAACAAAAAGTAGCTAAAGTAGGTAATGAAGCAGGTATTACTAGACGAGAACAATGAATAAATTGTAAAGATCAATTTTTTGTTTTAGATACTCCTGGATTACTTTGACCTAAATTTGATAATCAAGATACAGCAATAAAACTAGCTATTATCGGTTCTATTAAAAAAGATAGTATAGATTTAAAAGAATTTACTTATGAAGCATATAAATTAGTAAGTAAATATAAACCACAAGTATTTAAAGATTTAAATTTAGAAGTTGCAGAAAGCGAAGAAAAAATTTATGAAAATATTATTTTGTTAGCACGAAATAAAAAATTTATTAATAATGATAAAACAATACAATTTCATCGAGTTTATGTTTTCTTAGTAAATTATTTTAAAAATTTAGATAATGTTATATATGATTAGGAGTTTTATGAATTTAGATAATGAATTAGAAGATAAAAATGAGGTAAAATTTAATTTTTTACCGATTAAAGAAAATTTAAATTATCTTTCTATTGGGGATGAATTTTCAGGTGGATTTAACTCTAAATTTGGATTTTTGAGCTTAGGTAAATTTTATAAACATGAAAATAAAGTTACAGGTTTAAGTTATCCTGCTTTTTTTGCGAGAATTATTCATAATTTAAATGCAAAATATTTAAAAGATTTTGATAATTTTAGTTTTCCAAATATAAAAATTAAACAATACATTGAATTAATAGAACATAATAATTTAAGTGATGAAACTAAAAATATTTTGCATTTTGCTAATGTTTTTAATAATGAAGAAGCGAATCCATTTATTGAACAATACGATAATTACTGAAACGATATAAAAAACATCCAAACTAAAGTTAAACAAGCTAATTTAATTACTATAAATTTAGGTATGCATGATTGAATTAATTTTTTTCCTCTTCAAGATGTAAAAAATCTCTATAGTCAACAAACAAAAGAAAACATTCAACACATACTTGAACAACTTCATAGTTCTTTAAAATTAAGAGCAACTAAAATTACAAAATATATTGAAAATTTAATTAATGTTATTAAATCTTATAATCCAAGAACTAATATTGTCGTAATGGGTTATTCAAAACCTCTAATTCATTTTGAAAATGTTCTAAATGAAACTCTGTTAAAAACTAAAATAAAAGATGTTTCAATTATAAATATGTTTATGTTTTATTTAAATTCTGCATTAAAAACAGCAGCTAATAAAAGTTGCTGTATGTATATTGATAATAATGATTTAGACTTTGCAACAAAACATAAAGATTTTTTATATGAATCATATTTTGATATTCATCCTAGTGAAAAAATGTATAAATTTATTGCTCAAAATATGGTAATAAAACTAGGTTTAGATAATAAATTTGTTTTTGAATCTTATAAAAATAATAATCAAAAAGTTTTATCTTATTTAAGAACTATTAATGAATATAAAAAAGATTATTTATCACATAGAAAAATATTAAATTTAGGTGAAGATTTATCAATTTTAGTGAGGGTATTAGGTATCAATCGTAGTGATAATTTATTTTTAGATGATTATTATGAAGATGAAAAAAAGGATATTTTAAAACAACAAAATCAAATTTCTTGATATGTTAGTCATTTAGAAAAAGATTTAAATTTAAATATTAAACAACTTATTATTCAATTCATTAAATCTAAATTTTATTCTCAAAATGAAATATATAAAACTAAAGATCTACTTTTAAATTATTTACAAGAAAAAAAATGAGCACAACAAATAATTTTACATATTTTATCAGGTAATGCAGTTAATAATTTTTTCATTGCATTACAAAATAATTTAAATTCTTATCGAAAATTTAATGCTAGTTTTTATATTTCAGATTTAAAAAATGCAAAAAATAATACTATAAAAAATCAAAAATTAATTTATGCAATCGTAAAGAACTTATTAAGTGCTTCTTTTATTCATGAATCAAAAAATGAATTAAAACAAATTAACTATACTTTTTTAACTGAAATTTTAAATACTAATTTACTTGAAACATTAGTAAATCATAAATTAGATGAAAGATATAAATATATTCGTAATTATTTATCTAAACAAGATATTTTTAGAGAATTTGCTGATTTTTTATTTATGAATCTAACTATTAATTTAAAAAATTATTCTGAGCTTAATACTTTTGATCAAGCATGAGAAAAATGACTAATTTTAAATCATTATAAAATCATTTATTATATTGATAAAATCATTAGTGAAGTTAGTCGTAAAGAAAATAAAAAACAAACCATTGAATTTATTAAGTTAAGTATTTTATTAGCTCACAAAATTCCTGAAAATAACAATTTAGATACAAAAAAATTAGAACTAAAAATTGATAATATCATTTGATTAGCTAATGAACATAAAGAAATATTAAATAAGTATTTAAAAATATTACTTAAAGAATTTCAAACCTTTAGTATTTATGATTATATTTTTTCAAATACCAAAGGAGAAACTAAAAAAGAATTTACACTGAAATTATTTAAAAAAATCAGATATATTAACGTATTAAGAAAATTTATAATTGCTATATTGAGTTTACAAATAGAAATAAAAAGTTTAAAAAAACAACAAAAATTACAAAGCGAGAATAAATAATGAAAGTATATTCAAAATCTATTAATATTTATAATGTTTTAAATCCTAATCATTCTTTAATTTCAACTTTTTCACCTCATTTAGGTTGAGATGAAGTAAAAAATGCTAAAAGTTATGCAATTTTAATGATTGATCATGAAGCTGCTGGTGTAGTGGGTCTTAGTTTTGTACATTGAGGTATTTTTAATATAAAAGATAATTTTATTGCTGAAAATAGTTCTATTCTTAAAGATAAAAACTATTTTCAAATTGAAAACTCTTTATCAATTAAACCCCAAAATCCAATTTTAGATCATAATTATTTAAAAATAAATGCAAATATGTATACAGGACCTTTTCCTCCTGATCAAGATCATGTGTATATTTGTCGTGTTTTTGCTTTGGATTTTGAAGATGTTAGTGATTATTGAGATACAACAAAACCTATGTATATAGGTGACTTTTGAGAAATTATAAATGATCATACAATTGATCAAGGTGTTTTAACATTTTCTAGCCCACAAGCTTATATTGAAGATAATATTAATTATCAAAAAGAAGCCTCAACACACGGTTTATTTTATGTATATAATGAACATGATGAAATTTCTACTTTAAAAGTCAATATTAAAGATATGTTAGTTGATGAAAATATTTATTATTTATCCAAACCTTATTATTTTGATGATGAAACAATTCAAAAAACAAATTTTAAAATTTCAACTCCACAAATTAAAATTAAAAATCCTAAAAATATTAAAGAATATGCAATATTTATTTATGATTCCAATTCTTTTGATGAATGAGGATTAGTTACTAATGAATATTGTTGTTTAGGGATAAAAGCACAAAACAGTGATTGAACATTATTAAATAAAGATGATTTAATTAAAGCTGATAAAAACAAAATTTTTATTAAAAATTCTTATTATAATCATTCACAAATTCCTGAAAAAATAAAGAAATTATTTCAATTAAAAAACCATTCTTGATCCTTATTTAAATCAAAAAAAATGGCTTCATCTGAAAAATTTCACTGAATGGAAATTTATGCATTAGATCAAAAAATAATTGATAAAGATAAAATAAATGACATAGCTGATGCTTATCGTCATATAAAAAATAAAGTTATAGCTGAAAAAATTATTCGCTTCAAATTAAAATAATTAAGATGTTACACAACATCTTTTTTATATTTTATTTTTAATTTTAATATTTTTATTCAAAATAAACATAGTAAAAAAGGTAAGAAAAAACCAATAACTAAAAACAAAATGTTTAAAATGATTTTTAATGATAATTTTGTTCCATAATAAAAAAATGGATGAATAAAGTCTAAAAAACCATAAATAACAATTGCATTTTCTTGATTATATTTTAAATAATATGTTAAGTAATACAAAATAAACGCAAAGATTAAATAACTTATGACATATATAACTACATAATATTTATCATTTTTATGAAATTTTAGTTGCTCTTTTCATATAAATGCAAATAAAAAACAAATAACAGGATTAATGAAATGTGTTTGTAAAGATTTATATGATTCAAAAATATTTTTTCAATTAGCTTGTCACGAAATTAATGTTCAAAAAATTAAAAATGTAATGGACATTAATACAATTGAATGAAAAAATACACGTTTTATTTTAGCATTATTTGGTTTTAAAGACATAATTAATAATGTGGTTAAAGAAAATATATTAGTTATATTTGTAAAATAAAATAAATTAGCATATCTTAAAAAAATATTTTCTAATCCTTGGTATTTTGTATTATTATCAATTTTAGTTTCATCAATTAAAGCAATATAAATTGTAATTATTAAAATTGTTAAAATTAAAAACAAGGATGCAGCAATTATGGTTATTAATCGTCTATTTTGTTTAATTTTTGTTGAAAAATAACTGGTTTTTGTGTTCATAATGATAAATTATACTAAAAATAAAAAATACAATCATAAGATTGTAAATTTCTAAAATAAGTTACCTAATCCACCAATATTACCTAAATTAAATCCACCTCTACCGCTAGACATTTCTTTCATTTGTTTTGACATTCTTTCATAATCAGTTAAAAGTAAATTATATTCACGAGATGATCTACCTGAACCTTTTAAAATTCTTTGTTTTCTTTCCGCTATTTTTAGTAATTTAGGATTTTTTCTTTCTTGTTTAGTCATTGAATTAATTAAAATTTGGTATGTTGTAAATTTTTGTTCTGCGCTATTGATTTGCTCTTCATTAATTTTATTTGCTAATCCTGGAATCATTTTAATTATTTTAGTCATTTTACCTAATTTTTTAATTTGTGACATTGTATCCATTAAATCATCTAAACTAAATTGACCAGATAAAAATCTTTGCGATAATTTTTTGGCTTTATTTTCATCAATATTGTTTTCAGCTTGTTCAATTAAACTTAAGACATCACCCATTCCTAAGATTCTATTTGCCATCCTATCAGGATGAAAAATTTCTAAACCAGAAATTTTTTCACTTGTTCCAATAAATAAAATTGGAATATGTAACAAGTGAGTAATACTTAGTGCAGCCCCACCACGAGCATCAGAATCTAATTTAGTAATAATTATCCCATTAACTTTTAATTTTTCATTAAAAGTATTTGCAACATTAATTACATCTTGACCACTCATTGCATCAATTACTAAAAAGATGTAATCAGGATTTGTTATTTTTTTAATTTTTATTAATTCTTCCATTAAATTTTCATCAATTGACAGACGTCCTGCAGTATCAATTATAATTGCATCATTTTGATTTTGTTTTGCTAATGTTATTGAATTTTGTGCAATTTCTACTGCATTATTAATATTTTGACTAAAAAAATCAGTATTAATTTGTTTTGCTAAACCTTCAAGTTGATCTCGAGCAGCAGGACGATAAATATCAGCACCAACTAAAAGTGGATTTTCAATAATTTTTTTCTTTCTTAAATATGCTGCTAATTTTGCAGTTGTAGTTGTTTTTCCACTACCTTGTAAACCAATCATTAAAATTGTAAGTGGTTTTTTTGTTACTTCAATTGATATAGTTTTTTTACCTAAAATATTAATTAATTCTTCACTAAAAATTTTAATAACTGTTTGTTGAGCGTTTAAATTTCCTATTTTTCCGCTTTCTAAGATTTTTCTTTTTACTTCTTTTGTAAAACTTTTTACAACTTCTAAATTAACGTCAGCTTCAAGTAAAGATAATTTAATTTCTCTTATAATTTCAGTTATATCATCTTCAGTTATGATAGTTTTTTTATTCATTTTTTCAATTGATTTTTGTATTTTATTACCTATAAAGTCAAACATATTTAAATTATATATAAAACAAAAAAATCTTTGTTAAATAAATAGTTTAGATTGGGTTTTTGAAGAAAAATTCAGTTTTTTAAAAGAAATATTTAAAAAATATAACTTATTGAACGAAAAAATTATATCTATGATATAATATAAAATTATTTTGCTAACGAGGTAATATGTTAAATAAAGATAAAAATATTCAAGAAATAATTAATCATTTAAAAGTATCAGGATTTGTATATCAAGATTCTGAAATATATGGAGGGGTAATTAATACATGAGATTACGGACCTCTTGCTACTAATATGTTAAATGCTTTAAAAAATCAATGAATTCAAAGTTTTATTTTTGATGAAGAAAATAATTATCAAATTGATTCAAAAATAATAATGAATCCAATGGTTTGAAAAGCTAGTGGACATTTAGATAATTTCAGTGATTTTTTGATTGAAAATAAAATTAATCAAAAAAGATACCGTGCTGACCATATTTTAAAAGATCTTTTTAAAGATTTAGATGTGGAAAAAATGACTTTTGAAGAAATGGAACATAAAATCAAACAAGAAGTTTTAGAATATGATGGAGTTAAGTGTGATTGAACAGACATTAGACCTTTTAATTTAATGTTTAAAACTCAAGCTGGTGCAATTGATAATACAGCAAGTACAACATATTTAAGACCAGAAACTGCACAAGGAATTTTTTTAAATTTTAAAAATGTATTAAGAACTATGAGACCTAAATTACCTTTTGGAATAGGTCAAATTGGAAAAAGTTTTCGTAATGAAATAACACCTAGAGATTTTATTTTTAGAACTAGAGAATTCGAACAAATGGAATTAGAATTCTTTTGCTTTGAAAATCAAGATGAATTTTTTTACAAATATTACATTGATAAATGTCATAACTTTTGTTTAAAAAACGGTTTAAAAGCTGAATCAATTAGAATAAGAACTCATGAAAAAGAAGAATTAAGTCATTATTCAAAAGGAACTACTGATATTGAATTTTTATTTCCATTTGGTTGAGGAGAATTAATGGGAATTGCTAATCGTGGAAATTATGATTTAAATCAACATATCAAATTTTCAAATGAAAACTTATCTTATTTAACAGAAAATAACGAACATATTGTTCCATATGTAATTGAACCTTCTATGGGTCTAGATCGTTTATTATTTGCTATTTTAGTTGATGCATATGAAGTAGAAACATTAGAAAATAATGATCAAAGAATTATTTTAAAAACAACATATAAAATATGTCCATATCAAGTTTGTGTTATGCCACTGGTTAAAAAACTTAATGACCATAGTAAAGAAATTTATAAACACTTAAAATCAAAAGGTATTCGTGTTTCATATGAAGAATCCGGTTCTATTGGAAAACGTTATCGTAGACAAGATGCAATTGGAACGTATTTTTCAATTACTTTTGACTATGATTCACTAAATGATAACAAAGTAACGATAAGAAATCGAGATACAATGCAACAAACAAGAATTGATATAAGAGATATTGAATTATATTTAGAAAGATATAATGATAGATAATCATCAAAATATTTGAAAAACTATATTAAGTACAACAAATATTGTTGATGTTATCTCTGAATATTGTAATTTAGTAAAATCAGGAAAAAATTATAAAGCCAATTGCCCTTTTCACAATGAAAAAACATCTTCATTTATTGTAAGTCCTGAAAAACAAATATTTACTTGTTTTGGTTGTCATAAAACTGGTAATGCAATCAAATTTTTAGAATACAGATTAAATTTAACACCAATTGAAGCATTAAAAAAATTAGCATTAAAACTTAATGTTGATATTGCTAAAATTGATAAATTTAAATCAAATGAAACTCAAGAACAAACTGAACTTTTTGAAGCAACTGAAGCTGCAAATAATTTATTTCAATACCAGTTTCATAAATATAAAAATATTGATAGTAATTTAATTAATGTAATTTCGAAACGACAAATTTCAACTGATATTCAAAATCATTTTGTTCTAGGATTTAGTTCAAATGAGATTAATGCATTTGATTATTTGCAAAATAAAGGTTTTGATGAATTTGTTTTATCAAAAATATCAATTTCAAGTTCAACAAATAAAAATATCAATTTTTTTAATAATCGATTAATGTTTCCAATTTATGATGCAAATTTAAATTGTGTTGGTTTTAGTGCAAGAACAATTGATAATGATAATGTTAAATATTTAAATACTTCAGAAAATGACATTTTTAAAAAACAATCTTTATTTTTTAATTGAAATAATGTTAAAGAAAATATCGCAATTAATAAAGATGTTTATTTAGTAGAAGGACAATTTGATGTTATTGCACTTTATAGAATAGGAATAAATAATGCTTTAGCAGTAATGGGAACATCACTAACAGAAAATCATTTATCAATGTTAAAAAAATGTACAATAAATTTATTTTTTGATGGTGATACAGCAGGTAAAGTAGCAACGATAAAAAATTTAAAAATAATTTTAAAGAATTTACAAAAATATGAATTAAATGTCAAAATTGTTCAAAATAATAGTCAAAATGATCCTGATGAAATTTATTTTTCATCCCCTGATGGTGCAAAATTAAAAGAAATAACAGAAAATAAAGTAGGTTATTTAGATTATATTTATAATTTAATATTCGAAAATTCTAATTATGATACATCGCTTGAACACAAACAAATACTTTTAAAAGAATTTAATGATTTTTTAAAAATTTTAAACCCATATGATCAAGAAATTTTAAAACAAAAAGCTGTTTTACAAAATAAATTAGATATTAATTATTTTAAAAACTTCCAATCAACACATTTTAATAACTTTTATTCAAATAACCTAATAATAAATAATCAAAACGATTTACAAAAAAGAAAATTCAATAAATTTAGAATAAGAAAAGACACTCCAAAATCAGATTTCTATCGTTTAGTAAATTTTACAATAACAAAAACATTAACTGATAATAATTATTATCATAAATTACGTAGTGTTATTTTAAAAAAAGGTAAAAAATGACAAAAAGCAATTTTAGAATTGAATAATCCTAAAAAAAATAAAAATATTAGAATTTCAATGACTAAAGAAAATAAATGAAATACTGACAAATTTACTCGTGATTTAAAGGAATTTATTAAAATATTAGATCCCAATGAAAAATTAGATGAAGTTCAATTTAAAGATAATTTACTAAAATTAAAAGATTTTTATAGTAATGAAAATAAAATGTGAGAAGAAGATTTTAATGAAATTAATATTAATATTAATGATGAAGAAGTAATTGATAAACTTATAACAATAATTGAAAAAAAACAATAACATAGTATTAAGGAAGCTAAAATGAGTACAATAAAAGAAGATGAACAAAAATCAGTTAGAGACCTAATAAAAGCATTTAAAAAATTATTAAAACAAAAACAAAAAATTGATAAAGATAAACAAACTTTAACGCATGAAGACATTTATAAATTTTTAGATGATAATAAGTTATTTTTAGATGCTGATGAAAGTGTGGAAATTTTTGATCTTTTAATTCAAGAAAACTTATTAGAAGATAATCTTCTAGAAGATGATGAAGAAGAAATTACTGAAAGCGATTTAGAAGATGGTTTTCAAAAATATACAGAACCTGAAAAATTAGATTTAGATGAAATTGATCCTTCAGAATTTGAAGCTACAGAGGAATTAGAAGATGATTCAGAATTAAATATTGATGAATTTCATGATGATTCTACTGTAAAAAAAGATGAAGATGATGATACATTAGATGCAGATTTTTATGATGATACTGAAAAATATGTTGAATTTGAAGAATCTAATGATGATTATGAAGATGATGATGTTGTTAATTTATTAAAAGATTATGACGATGATGAAGATTATTATGATAAAGATTCAATAGAAGATGATTCACTTTCTAATAACCTTTCTGAAACAAATGATATTGTTAAATGATATATGCGTTGAATCGGTAAATATGGAAAATTACTAACTCCTAAAGAAGAAAAAGATTTAGCAATTAAAATGGAAAAAGCTTTACAAGAAGGAAATGACAGAAAATACAAAAAAGCACGTAGTACATTAATAAATCGTAATTTACGTTTAGTAATTAATAATGCAAAACGTTATAAAAATCGTGGATTAAGTTTTATTGATCTAATTAGTGAAGGAAATGCTGGTATATTAAAAGCAGTTGATAAATATGATTATCATAAAGGATTTAAATTTTCAACTTATGCAACATGATGAATTCGTCAAGCAATAACTAGAGCTGTTGCAGATCAAGCTCGTACAATAAGAGTTCCAGTGCATATGGTAGAAACAATTAATAAAATCATTAAAATTGAACGTGAATTACAACAAGAAAATGGAAATACACCAACTGATGAAGAAATCGCAACACGTTATGGTGGTGATATGGATGCTGAAAAAGTTAGATATATTAGAAAAATCAATATTGATCCTATTTCATTAGATAAATCAATTGGTAAAGAAGAAAATTCTAATTTTAGTGATTTTGTTAAAGATGAAAGTGTGATTAATCCAGTTGATTTTTCATCACAAGAAGAATTATCTTTAATAATAGATGATATGCTTGAAA
This sequence comes from Mycoplasma miroungirhinis, assembly GCF_013008815.1. Classification (GTDB taxonomy): domain Bacteria; phylum Bacillota_I; class Bacilli_A; order Mycoplasmatales; family Metamycoplasmataceae; genus Metamycoplasma; species Metamycoplasma miroungirhinis. The sequence continues at coordinate 189,093 of NZ_CP053097.1, forward strand.
ATTTAGATGATGAAGAAGATAGAATTTTAATTAGAAAACGTTATGGTGTGGGTAAAGACGAAAATGGTATTCCATATAGAGCGTACACATTAGATGAACTAGCTCGTGAAAAAGGAATTACAAAAGAAAGAGTTAGACAAATCGAAACAAAGATTTTAAGGAAATTAAAACATCCACAAAAACGTAAAAAATTAAAAGATTTTTTTACTAGTTAACATGAGAATTAAACATTTAATTGATAATTTATCTCATGATATCGATTTAAGTCTTAAAGAATCATGAGATCCAGTTGGTTTTTCTATTCCTTTAGCAGGTAAAAAAAATCTAAAAAATGTTTTAATTTGTCATGATATTACTTCAAATGCTCTAAAAGTTGCACTTAAAAATCAATGCAATTTAATAATTTCACATCATCCCTTTATTTTTTATCAAAAACTAAAAGATTTTAAAATTTACCCATACAAGAAAAAACTTTATAATCTTTTAAAAAAACACAAAATTAATACTTATAGTTTTCATACTGCATTTGATAAAACTAATTTTTTCACTGTTAGAGGTATTTTAAAACTTTTAGATTTAGATGATAAAAATTACATACAATTAAATAATTCATTTGCATTGAAAATAAATTTTAATAAAACATTTTTAGAACTTATTAATTTATTAAAAGACAAAGCAAAAATTAAACATATACAAACTAATATTAAAAAAGAAAATTTAGATAAAAAAATTGCTAATTTTGTGTTATTTCCAGGTTCAGGTTCAGTAGAAGATATAAATAATTTAAAAAATGAAGCTGATTTAATTATTACAAGCGATGCAAAATGAAGTGATTTTATTAATTATGATGAAATGAAAATTAATGTAATTAATGTTTCTCATAATTTAGAAAAAGGTTTTATTTATACTATGGTAGAATTACTAGAAAAATATCTAGATGAAAGTCAAATTTTTAGTATTTTCGAAGAAGATAAATTTTATAATATTTAAGGAGTAATTATGATTAAATTAGGAAGTCATATTTCATTTAAATCACCTAATTATCTATTAAGTGCAGTTGAAGAATCAATTCGCAATAATGCAAATTGTATGATGATATATTTAGGAGCACCACAAACGTCAAAACGGGTAGCTAAGGAACTTTATAATTTATCTGAATATACTAAAAAATATAGTGAATTAATAAAACCAGAAGATATTGTTGTGCATGCTCCATATATTGTTAATCCATCTAATCCAGATAAAGCTTTATTTGCTATTAATTTTTTAATTGAAGAAATCAATAGAATGAATTATATTGGAGCTAAATATTTAGTATTACATCCAGGAGCATATACAAAATTTTCTTTACAAGAAAGTTTAGAAACATTAATAAATTCTTTAAAACAAATAATTTCTTTAACAAAAGATGTTGTTATTTGTTTAGAAACTATGAGCGGAAAAGGAACAGAAGTATTTACTAATTTTAAAGATATTAAATATGTTTTAGATACATTAAATAATGAACGTATTCAAATGTGTTTAGATACATGTCATATTTGAGACGCAGGTTATAATATAAAAGATTATGATAATTTTAAAAAACAACTAAAAGACTTTGATTTGTTAAAATATATCAAAGTTATTCATTTAAATGATTCATTAAATGATTTAAATTCTCATAAAGATCGTCATGCAAATATTAATAAAGGATATATTGGATTAAAAACATTACAAAAATTTGTTCATGATATTGATTTTGATAATATTCCTATTATTTTAGAAACACCTGTTCCGCCACAAGGTCCAATTTATGATCTAGAAATAGCTATGCTATTAAAACAATAAAATTAAATTGAAAATGGTTTTTTAATTTATAATATAAAAGATATTTACTAAAATAAGGTAATAAGTAGGAGGAAATATGCCAAGAGAAGGATTAATTTTAAGATGTGAACAATGTAAAATGGAAAATTACATTACAAAGAAAAATAAAAAATTACACCCTGAAAAAATAGAAACTAAAAAATATTGCCATAAATGCAATGATCATACAAATCACAAAGAAAAAAAATAATAAGGACATAAAATGTTAAAAGAAGAACTATTAAAGTCTTTTGATGAATATAATATTGATGCAATTATTTCAGAAGCACCTGAAACAAGACTATGAATGGCTGAAGTAGCAACCACAGATGGTTATTTAGTAATTGAAAAAGAATTGGCTTATATATTTGTAGATGGAAGATACATTGAATATGTAACTAACAATGCTAAAAATGTTGAAGTTAAATTGTTAAAAGGTAACTCATTTAGTGAATTTTTAAAAGAAAAAAATTACAAAAAAGTAGGAATTGAAAAAGATTATCTAAAAGTTGAAACATTAGAGAATTTTCAAAAAATATTACCTGAAGCAGAATTTGTTTCTGTTGTTGGTCAACAATTTCGTATAAAAAAAGATTTACGTGAATCATCAATTATTGAAGAAGCATGTAAAATTTCACTTGATGCATTTAGCGAAGTTAAAAAATATCTAAAAGTAGGAATGACTGAAAAAGAAGTTAGTCATAAATTAGGGTATTTAATGAGACTTTTTGGTGCTGAAAAAGAATCTTTTGATTCAATTGTTGCTTTTGGTTCTAATGCTGCTGAACCACACCATCATCCAACTAATACACAACTAACTGATGGTGATATTATTAAAATTGATTTTGGTGCTGAATATTTAGGATGAGCAAGTGATATTACTAGAACATTTTTCTTTGGAACACCAAAAGATAAAAAATTAGTAGATATTTTAGAAATTGTAAAAGAAGCTCAACGTTTAGGACGTCAAGCTGTAAAACCAGGAATTACAACAACAGACATTGATAAAATTTGTCGTGATTATATTATAGAAAAAGGTTATGGTGAATACTTTACTCACTCAACAGGACATGGAGTAGGAATTAATGTTCATGAATTACCTTATGTCAATGCTTCTAAATCAACAGTTTTAGAACCTGGAATGATAATAACTGTTGAACCTGGAATTTATATACCGGGTCTAGGTGGTGCAAGAATTGAAGATACTGTTTTAGTTACAGAAAATGGTTCAAAAGTTTTAAGTCGTCCTGAAGAAAATAATTAAAGTGCATAAGCACTTTTTATTTACAAATTAAAAAGCAAAATGGTAAAATAATCATATGAAATTTATAGACGAAGTGAAAATAACCTTAAAAGCAGGAAATGGTGGAAATGGTTTAATTAGTTTTAGACGTGAAGCTCATGTTGATCGTGGAGGCCCTGACGGTGGTGATGGTGGAAAAGGTGGAGATATTTATTTTATAGGAGATAGCGGAATAAATACTCTTTTAAATTTTCATTACAAAAATAAAATTACTGCCCAAGATGGTGAAAACGGTAAAAGAAAAAATTCTTATGGTGCAAATGGTAAAGATACTTTTGTAAAAGTACCATTAGGTACATTAGTATATAATTATGATAATTTAATTGCAGATATAACAGAAACAAAATCATATTTAATCGCACAAGGTGGAAAAGGTGGAAGAGGTAATTTTAAATTTAAAACCTCTCGTAATACAGCACCAAGATTATCTGAAAATGGAGAATTAGGTCAACATTTAGAAATTAAATTAAGTCTAAAAGTTTTAGCAGATGTTGGGTTAGTGGGTAAGCCTAGTGCTGGAAAAAGTACTTTATTATCAAAAATTTCCAATGCAAAACCAAAAATAGCTGAATATGAATTTACAACATTAGTTCCACAATTAGGTCTTGTTAAATATTATGAAGATAGTTTTGTAGTTACTGATTTACCTGGTTTAATTAATGGTGCAAGTGGTGGTAAAGGTCTAGGAATTCAATTTTTAAAACACATTGAAAGATGTAAAATTTTATGTCATATTATTGATTTTGGTTCAAAAGATAAAAATCCTATTCAAGATTTTGAAGAAATTAATAATGAATTAATTAAATATAATATAAATCTTGAAAAAAGACCACAAATAGTGATTGCAAATAAATCTGACTTAGAAGATTTTAATTATCATAAACAATTATTTATTAAAAAATATCCAACTATAAAATTAATTGATTATAATTTTAATGCTTCTGAAGATACAAATTATTTACTCAAAAATGCAATATACAGTAAATTAAAAGAAGTAGAAAATATGTTAATAAATGAAGTAAATAAAAATGAAATCACAATTACATTAGATGAAGATGATTTTGAAATTATTAAAATTTCATTTGATACATATGAAATAAAAGGTAAAAAAATTAAAGAACTTTATAATCGTATTCCTTTAATTAGTTATGATAATTTAATGCGTTTTAATAATAAATTAAAAAACTTAGGTGTATGAGAAGAATTACTTAAAAAAGGGGTTGTTGCTGGTGATACTGTAAGAATTGAAAATTACGAATTTACATGAGATAATGAAAATTAGTTTTTTTTGATAAAAAAGAAAAAATCGTGTATAATTATAAAGCAACTTAAAATAATAAAACAATAATAGCGTGGAGAAGTAGCTCAGCTTGGTAGAGCACTTGACTTGGGCTCAAGCGGTCGCAGGTTCGAATCCTGTCTTCTTCACCATTTATGGGGGGGTAGCTCACCCGGCTAGAGCGCCTGCCTTGCACGCAGGAGGTAGTGGGTTCAAGTCCCATCCTCTCCACCATGGCTCTGTAGCTCAGTTGGTTAGAGCGTCCGGTTCATACCCGGAAGGTCAAGAGTTCGACTCTCTTCGGAGCCACCAATGAAATAGATTAGGACCTATAGCTCAGTTGGTTAGAGCAACCGGCTCATAACCGGTCGGTCACAGGTTCGAGTCCTGTTGGGTCCACCATGGGCAATTACCCAAGAGGCTGAAGGGAGCAGTCTTGAAAACTGCCAGGGGCTTCACGGCCCGCGGGGGTTCAAATCCCTCATTGCCCGCCATATATTTATAAAGTTGCATCACTACTTTATAAATACCTTATATAGCGGAGTGGAGCAGTCGGTAGCTCGTTGGGCTCATAACCCAAAGGTCATAGGTTCAAATCCTATCTCCGCAACCAAAATGGTCCAGTGGTAAAGTGGTTTAATACGTCTCCCTGTCACGGAGAAGATCGCGGGTTCAATTCCCGTCTGGACCGCCATGGCTCTGTAGCTCAGTTGGTAGAGCAACGGACTGAAGCTCCGTGTGTCGCTGGTTCGATTCCTGCCGGAGCCACCATATCAAGCTGATCGACCCCAAAATAGGGGTTTTTTATTTTTCTTTTTATCTTTATTTTTTGACAAAAAACTAATTTTGTGTGGGGATTTTTGCTAGTATTTGTATCAGTGACAATTTTTTTTCCTAATTTTTTCCTAATTTACATATAAATAGACAAAAAATGATTTTATAAACTTATAATAAAAGCGTGGATTAACAATAATCCCAATTGACTATTTTACACTATGAGGTAAATATGAAAATATCGGAAAACAGACTTATTGATAGTCTTACACGCACTTTATATTCTAGAATTATGGTATATAGACAACAGTGTGCACTATCAAAAAAACTATTTCATCAAGAAATAACAAACAATAAATTAAAAAGTCAAGATACAAAAGAACAAAGCAAATTTAAAACATATCTTCCTATTATGGATTATTTCAACGAAGGTTTAACCTTTGAAGAAAAATTAATATTCTTTAACGAAATATGAAATGTTAATCCAGATAAAAAATGATACGAAGAATATTTCTCTAAAACTACATATTATAAATATTTACACAATGTATTAGACAGTTTATGTATTTTTTTAAATGATTAATTACACATATAATCTAAACCAACATGAAACCATTAAAAATTATCGTGAAAATATTTATTTAAGAACTGAAACAAAAATCTTAGATGGTAGTTTAAATATTAATAATTTATTGAATTTAAAAATTAAAAGACATATTCACAATGATTCAACTATTTTAGAAATTAATTATAAGCATATAACAGATCAACAATTAGTTATAGGGGTATTTATAAATAATAAACCACTTCCAATTTCTAAAATATTTACAAATGAAATTAATTTCTCAATGATAACTGGATTAAACAAACTTCCTAAGTTTGATTTTGAAGAAGTAAATCACATTTCAGTTGTCGTTTATAAAGTTAATAATAACAAAATGACTGAATATTTGAATAGTCATATCGAAATTAGACATAATGAAATAAATAAAACATTTAATTTAGATAATGATCATCAATCTTTTGATATACCCTTAGAATTTGAATTTGAAATTTATAGCGGAAATTACGACCAAGTTAATGATGATAAAATCATTAAAAATATTAAATATGCACGCATTATCTTAATAAATGAAAAGTTAAATCCTTATAAATATTTTAAAAATATTTATTATATTGCTGCTAATATCGTTGATAAAAATAACAAAATATCAAAGATTCCCATAGCAAATTTATCAGATCTAAAAGCAAAAGTTACTGCCTTACCAGACATAACTGAAGCTATTGATTGCAATTTTGACTTATTAACTAATAATCAAAAATTTCAAAATTATGACATTGTCGGTAAATTAACATTAAATACTCATTCATATTATGATTTTAATTTAAATAAAACAATTCAAGGTTTTAATATTAATTCCCAAGATGGTTATATTATTCCGTATAACTTTAAAGGAATTTTTAGCCCTATATTAATACTTTCCATAAACAATAAATATAAAAATATCGTCATATCTAAGATATATAACATAAAACATCCACTATTAAATCCCACAGAAGGTAATATAAAATTAAAAATTTCAGAGGATGTAGAAATTAAAAATAGGTTAAATTGAATGTCATTTGATAATATTGCAATTTTAAACATTATTGAAAATCAATATACTTTAGACCAACTAGTGACCCTTTCACGAGAAGCATTTGACAAAATTGAAGAAAATAACGAAGTCATATAAAAAATTAATTTTTTTGGTTGCTGTTGTATTATCATTAGCAGGTATAATCACCTTAAGTGTAATTTATATTAAAAAAAACACACAAACTACTAATATAACACATATTAATAAATCACAAAAACAAAAAAATCAAGAAGAAAACAAAAAAACTCAACAAACAAAAGTAAAAGAAAACAATACAAATCCAATAATGAATCTCAGTTCTGAAAATATTTTTCCATCTGTAAATTTTAGTGATTATTATTCTAAAATAAAGATTATTAACTCTGAACCTATTATAGATGAAAACATGATAGCTTATATTATTCAAGATATTATCAAAAAACTGTCTGTAAATTATGGAAAAATTGATGTTGGCTATTTTCAACCTAAAAAGAACCAACTTCAATTAAAATTTGTATGAAAATCAGAAAATCAAATTATTTATAAAAATTATTTTTTTAATTTATACGATGAAAATTTAAAAAAATAATTACAATCAAAGTCATGAATTAAAATAAATTCATGGCTTATTTTTTTAAAATACATATGATGACTTTTAGTACAATATGTACTAAAATAAATAAATTATTATATAATAATAAAATTATGGAAAAAACAATGTATCAAAGCTTATTAGCTATTAAATTAAAATTTGAAGATATTTCTAATTCATTACAAAAACCAGAAATATATGAAGACATTAAAAAATATAATTCACTATTAAAACAACAAAATTCAATTAGAGACATATATACTCAATTTTCAAATTATTTAGAACTAGAAATGGCATATAATCAAGCAAAAGAAGTTTTAAAAACAGAAAAAGATCACGAATTGCTTGAATTAGCTAAAATTGAAATTGAAGAAACACAACAACAAATGAATGAAAGTGAAGAAGAACTAAAAATTCTTTTATTACCTAAAGATGAAAACGATGAACGTGATGTAATTATGGAAATAAGAGGAGCTGCTGGTGGTGACGAAGCTAATATTTTTGCTGGAGACTTATTCAAAATTTATCAAAAATATTGTGATAGTGAGAATATGAAAATAAAATTTATTGATTCAACATTTGGTGCTGCTGGTGGATTTAGTCAACTAGTTTTTAGTGTAAGTGGAGACAAAGTTTTTTCTAAATTAAAATTTGAACGTGGAGTGCATCGAGTACAAAGAATTCCTGCTACTGAAACTCAAGGTAGAGTTCATACATCTACTGTTACTGTTACTGTTTTACCTGCTGTTGATGATGATGTAGAGATAGATATTAAAACTCAAGATTTAAAAATAGATACATTTAGATCATCAGGTGCTGGTGGTCAAAGTGTTAATACTACTGATAGTGCTGTAAGAATCACCCATATTCCTACAGGAATCATTGTTACATCACAAGATGAACGTTCACAAATTGCTAACCGTCAACAGGCTATGAATTTATTAAAATCAAAAATTTATCAATTAGAATTGTCTAAGCGCGAAGCTGAAGAAAGTGCATTAAGAAAATTAACAGGTAGTGGGGATAGAAGTGAAAAAATTAGAACATATAATTATCCTCAAGATCGTGTAACAGATCATAGAATTTCATTTAATGCTTCATTAAAAAGTGTTGCTGATGGAAAATTAAATTTAATTATTGATGCTTTATTAAGTGAAGAAAAAGCTGAAAAAATTAAAATGATTGGTGAAAAACAAACAAATGATTAATAAAGAAATTTTATTAAGAGAAAAAATAAGATACAATCTTCCTTTAAATATTTCTAAAAAAGAACTTAAACTTCTAAAAAAAGATTATCCAGTACAAAGAATTATTGGTTATTGCGAAATGCAATCAGTTTTAGTTTTTTTAAATAAATTTACTTTAATTCCACGTTATGAAACTGAAGAAGTGATTTTAAAATGTTATGAATTTTTAAATAAAGATTCAGAAGTTTTAGATTTAGGAACAGGAACTGGAATAATTGGTTTAGCAATTAAAAAAAATATTGATTGTAAAGTAACATTAATTGATAAAAGTAAAAAAATATTAAAAATTACGAAAAAAAACGCTCAATATAATCATTTAAATGTTGAAATATTCAAAAGTAATTGATTTTCTAATGTTTATAAAAAATATGATTTAATTGTGGTTAATCCTCCTTATTTAAACAAAAGAAAAATAAAAAAACGTAATCGACCTAAATTTGATCCTTCATATGCGTTATATGCAAAAGATGAAGGTTTAAAAGAATATAAAAAAATTTTAAAAGATTATAAACATTTTTTAAAACCTCATGGGGTTTTGATTTTTGAAATTGATGATTTTGTTGCTAAATATTTTGAAAAAAATTATCCAAATCAAGAAATAATTAAAGATATTAATAATAAAAAAAGAATTGTCATCATACGGGATATATAATTTTTTAGCACTCTAATTAATTTTGTGCTAAAATTAAGTCTATGAGTAAAAAACGAGATTATTATGAAATTTTAGGCATTTCAAAAAATGCTACTGAAAAAGATATTAAAAGTGCATATCGTAAATTAGCAATGAAATATCATCCAGACAGAAACAAAGAAGCAGATGCAGAAGAAAAATTTAAAGAAGTTTCAGAGGCTTATGAAGTTTTAAGTAGTGCTGAAAAACGTGCTAAATATGATAAATTCGGTCATGCTGCATTTGAACAAGGTGGAGCAGCAGGATTTGGAGATGCTTCTGATATTTTTAGATCTTTTTTTGGTGGATTTGGTAAAAGTTTTGGTGAATCTTTTGAATTTGGTGATATTTTTGGTTCTTCAAGAAGTTATGGACCACAAAAAGGAAGAGATATAGAAGAACAAATCACTATTGAATTTTTAGATAGTGTTTATGGAAAAAATATTAATGTGAAATTACCAAAAATTGAAACATGTTATAAATGTAAAGGAACAGGTGCAGAATCTCCTGAAGATCTTATAACATGTGATAAATGTTCAGGTTCAGGACAAATTAATACTTCTATGTTAGGTTTTTTTCAAACTGTTAGTACATGTGATAAATGTCTAGGGTCAGGAAAAATTGTTAAAAAATCATGTTCTGTTTGTAAAGGTAAGAAAATTACAAAAGAATATGAAACAAAAGAAATTAATATTCCAGCCGGAATTTTCAGTGGGCAAGCTATTGTTATTTCAGGTTACGGAACACCTTCAACAAATAATGGTCCAAAAGGTGATCTACATTTAGTTATAAACGTTAAAAAACATCCTTATTATCGTCGAGTTGATAATGATATTATTATTGAAGTTCCTGTTTCTATTAAATCAATTATTGCAGAAGAAACAATTGAAATTCCTACTCCATATGGTAAAAAACCATTAAAAATCCATTCAGATACAAAAGATGGTGATAAATTTATTATAAAAGATGCTGGAATTAAATATTTAAATAGAAACTTAATGGGTAAAATGATAGTAATTATTAAAACTTATATTCCAAAACTTTCTAAACAAGAAAAAAATATCATTTTAGACACTTTAAATAATAACAAAGATAAATATTACTCACAATGAGTTGATGATGTAATCAAAGGTTAAAAAATTAACATAAATAATGAAATTAACATTTGTTTAAATGTTAATTTTTTAATATTTTGTTAATTATTGGTTAATTAAAAAAATTATCACATAAATAAATTTATCTACTAAAACAAAGTTAAACTAATTAAGTTTTCAAAAAATTATAATATTAAGAATTTGTTGATGAAGATATTTATTTTAGTTATTTACGTTTATTTTTTTATTTTTTAATTTTAAAATTTTGCATTTTATTTTGATAAAAATATCTTATAATAAGATATTATGATCAGTAGAAAAAAATATTGACAAGAATACAGAGATGAATTAAAATCATTAATTTCTATTCAAAATAACATAAAAAAAGAAAACAAAAATTTTAATAAAAAAAGTCAACAAATTCTTAATAACATTCCTGATCACAAAAAAATGCTAGATGAATTAAATAATCAGTTAAATTTAAATTTTTTTCCATTTGAATATAACCTAGATAAAGAATCTATTTTTTTAGATGATATTAAAATAACATACTCAACAAAAAAAATTACTGAATTAAGTAATCAAATAAATGACATTTTAAATCATCCATTAAATAAAAAGGATTTTTTAATAAAAGTTAAAAACTTAGTTTTAAATAATGAAATTGTCGAAATTCAAAATGATTTAAATAAAGAATTACAAAATATAAAAAGAGGGATAGAATATGATAAAAAAACGAATTAATATTGCAATTGATGGACCTTCTGGAGTGGGAAAAAGTTCAGTAGCAAAATTACTTGCAAAACAACTAGGTTTCTTTTTTATAAGCAGTGGTTCTTTATATAGATTATCTGCATTACTTGCAATTGAAAAAAATATAGATATAAAAGATGTAAATAAAGTACTTTCACTATGAGAATTTAGCGATCTTCGTGTTGATTCATCTGAAAATTGATTTTTTAAAGATAAAAATGTTACTTCACAGTTAAGAGATGATAAAGTTTCAAAATTAGCAAGTGATATAGCAACTATTTCAGAACTTAGAAAAAAAATAGTTCAATTTCTTCAATGATATTCTGAATCATTTAAAGGCGTAATTATTGATGGTCGAGATGCAACATATAAAATTTTACCTAATGCAGAACTAAAAATATTTTTATGAGCAAAAGCAGAAATTAGAGCACAGCGTAGAATGTTACAAAATTTAGAACTTGGTTTTGAATCAAATTATGAAGAAGTATTAGAACAAATTAAAATAAGAGATTATCAAGATGTAAATCGAAAAGAAGATCCTTTAAAAGTTTCAGAAGGTTCAATTGAAATTGATTCAAGTAATATGAGTATTTTAGAAGTATATGAACAAATATATGAACTAGCAATAAGTAAAATAAATGAGGTTAACTAATGAAAGATCTCGTTGCAATAGTTGGAAAACCTAATGTTGGAAAATCCACATTATTTAATAAATTAATTAACAAAAGAAAATCAATAGTTGATAATGAACCAGGAGTGACTAGAGATAGAATTTATGATGAAGCATATTGAACTGGTACTAAATTTAGAGTAGTAGATACTGGTGGAATTACTTTTAATGATAATGATAATTTTCAATCTCAAATAACTCTTCAAGCACAAATAGCAATTGAAGAAGCAAGTATTATTATTTTTATTTTAGATGCTACACATGATTTAACAAAAGAAGATTATTATGTTGCAGACTTATTAAGAAAAAGTTCTAAAAAAATTATTGTTGCTTTAAATAAATTGGAAGGCAAAAAAGGGGAATTTGATCCAATTTTTTATAGTTTAGGGTTTGATGATATATTTCCAATTAGTAGTATTCACGGTGAAGGTATTGGCGAAATGCTTGATAAAGTGACTTCTTTAATTCATAATTCAAATAATGATAATTTAAATACTTTTAAGTTATCTATTATTGGAAAACCTAATGTTGGAAAAAGTTCACTTTTAAATGCATTAAGTGGTAAATATCGTTCAATAGTTTCAGATATAAGTGGCACAACTCGTGATAGTATAAGTGAATTTATCAATATAAATAATGAAGAATTTGAAGTCATAGATACTGCAGGAATAATAAGAAAATCAAAATTAATAGAAAATGTAGAATATTATGCTTTAATGCGTGCAATGCAAAGTTTAGAAGATGCTGATTTAACCATTTTGATGTTAGATGCAACTGAAAATATTCATCATTTTCATTTAAGAATTACTGGTTTTGCATATGAAAAACGAAAACCATTAATTATTGTTGTGAACAAGTGAGATTTAATTGAAAAAGAAACTAATACAATGGCTGAGTTTAAAAAGAATTTATATGAAAAATTTAAATTTGTTGATTGAGCTCCAATTATTTTCATAAGTGCCAAAACAACACAAAGATTAGACAAATTAAAACAAAAAATTTGTGAAGTAAAAGAAAATATATCAAGAAAAATACCAACAAATAAATTAAATAGTTTTTTAGTTGATATTCAAATGTTTAAACCAGCACCATCTTTTAAAGGTAAAAGATTAAGTATTTCATTTATTCAACAAATCGAATCTAAAATACCAACATTTATTTTGTATGTAAATAATCGTGAATATGCACATTTTAGTTATTTAAGATATATTGAAAATCAAATTAGAACATATTTTAATTTTGAAGGAACACCTATAAATTTATTATTAAGGAATAAAAATGAAACAAAATACTAATGAAAATATTACAATAATTGGTTCAGGTTCAATGGGAACAGCACTTGCTAAAGTTTTGTTTAATAACGGACATAACGTTACAATTTACGGAATAGATAATCAAGAATTAAAAGAATTAAGAGAAGGTAAAAACACAAAATATTTTCCAGAAACAACTTATTTACCAAATTTTAAAACTACCAATAATTTAAAAGAAGCTCTATATAATACAAATTATGTTGTTTTTGCAGTTCCATCAAAATTGATGGATGATGCTTTTAAAAAAACCATTGAAAATCTTCAATCTCAAGTAGTACTTATTAATGTTGCAAAAGGATTTTATCCTAATACAATAACTCCTTTACATACAGAATTTAAAAATTTAACTAAAAATAATTTAAATATTTTAGGAGTTGTGTCACTGATAGGTCCAAGTCATGCAGAAGAAATTGTAAAAGATTCAATAACCGTTGTTGATGCGGTTGATGAAAATATCGAAATTGCCAAAAAAGTTCAAAATTTATTTTCAAATCATTACTTTAGAGTGTATACCCAAACAGATGTAATTGGTGCAGAAATTGGAAGTATTTTTAAAAATGTTTTAGCAATTGCAAGCGGTATTTTGTATGAAAAAAATTATGGTATTAATACAAGAGCAGCGCTTATTACTAGAGGTCTTGTAGAAATGAAAAAATATGCACTATATAATGGCGGAAAACTAGAAACATTATTTGGTTTAACTGGTATTGGTGATTTAATTGTGACTGCTTTTAGTGAATTTTCTCGTAATTTTAGTTTTGGAAAATTATATGGAAAAATCGGAAAAGAAGCTCTAAATACTCAAAAAACAGTTGAAGGCCTTACTGCACTTAAGGCAATTTATGAAAATGTTATTAAAACAAATTTAATGGAATTACCAATTACAAATGGTTTATATCAAGTAATTTTTAATGATTATGATATTAATGAGATGTTAAATAAATTAATTACAAGAGATTTAAAAGAAGAATAATATGAACAAAAAACAGTTATTACAAGAAGTTTCAAAAAAATTAAATCTCAACTATTTAGAAATAGTAAATGTTTATGATACAATTGAACAAATTATTTTAGAAAATCTTAAAAATAAACAAAAAATTTCTATTAGTGGTTTTGGTACATTTACTACTTCATATAAAGAAAAAAAAGAAACAATTAATAAATTTTCACAAAAACCATTAATAGTGCAAGCTAAATATGAACCCAAATTTAAATTTTCAAAAGTAGTTAAGCAAAAAATTAATTAATACAATTTACATAATCTAAAATTCCTGGAAAAATTAAATTTATTTTTTTAGAAATTTTAATCGCTTCTTCAAATGACAGCGATTTTTTATTTTTAAAAATTTTATCCATTTCTAAACAATTTATAAACAAAAAACTGTCAAAATGTTTAAAAAATATTATATAAAAACCTATACCTCCAAACTTAGTTACATCTAATAAATAATTATGTTGATGTTTTTTAATATTATTTAATGAAAATGTTTTGGAATCAGTCTCTTTTGCTTCAAAAGCGATGAATTTACCTTTATATACACCATAATAATCTACTGTGCTTTTGGAAAAAATATTTGCATCTTTTGCTTCTAATTTTTCATTTTTATTAACTATTTTTTTAAATTTAATATTTAACTCTTTTTTATGACAAAAAGCAATTTTATTGATGTAATATTTTTCATTTGTTTTATTGATAATACTCTCTAATAACATACCACGATTTTTTTGCATTTATATCTCCTTAATATTAAAAGTAAAAAAGTTAAATAAAATATAAATATTTTATTAAAGTAAGTTCAAATATCAAAAATAATTTATAATTAAATAATATGAAAAAAGTTGGAATAGATATTACTTCAATTAGCAGATTTATAAATAAAAGTGATGAATTTGCAAAAAGAATTTTATCTCCTGCAGAATTAAAAGAATATCAAATAATAAATAATAAAAGTAAATATTTAGCCACAAGATGGGCAATTAAAGAAGCAATTTTTAAAGCAGATAATACATTTAGTACTTTTTCCAACATAAATATTGAAAAAAATCAGAAATACTACTTTAAAGATTTTGAAATATCTACAAGTAGTGAAGGTGATTTAGTAATTGCAACTGCAATTAAAATAAAGGAGAAATAATGAATATAAAATTAAAAATGATTTTGCTTAGTCCAATTTGATTATGAAGGTTTTTTAGAATAATTTCAAAATCAAATACATATCGTCGTAATCCAACATTATATGTAGCACAAGAAAGACATGATTATGTTTTAAAAAGAGTAAAAAAAATCTTAAAAACTTTAAAAATTCAATTAAAAATTAAAGGTTTTGACAAATTACCTCAAAGTGCTATTTTATATGCTAATCATGTTTCTAATCTAGATCCATTAATCATTTTAGCTGCACTGGAAAAACAAAGTAAGGAGAAATCTATTAAAAATAAAATTGTTAATTTTCTTGCAAAACAAGAATTGGAAAACAATTGAAAAACCAGAATACCTTTAAATTTAATTGATACGTTTTATTTAAATCGACAAAATCCTCGAGAAGCATTAAAAACTATTGATTCATTTGGAACTTTTATTAAAGAAAATAAATCATTAGGAGTTATTTTTCCAGAAGGTACAAGATCGCAAAGTGATAAATTATTAGATTTTAAGCCAGGAGCATTTAAAATTCCTAAATCTAAATTTTTTGCTATTGTTCCTATAACTATTAACAACAGTGGTCAAGCACTAAATCCCAAAAGATCTAAAAAATTAACAATAGAAGTTATTTTTCATGACCCAATTGATGCATTTAAAATTCAAAATTTAGAAACATATCAAATCGCACATATTGTAAAAAATACAATTGAATCAAAATATACAAAACAAGACGTATATGTTTCTAAAAAGTCACTAAAACCTCAAAAAGTTAAAAATAAATTAACATATGTTGAAAAAAGAGCAAAAAAACAAGCTAAATTAGAAGCAAAAGCAAATAAATATAAGGATTTTTAGAATATGGAAGATATTTCAAATAAAAATAACGAAATTATATTTAATTTAAAAAATTTTAACGGTCCGCTTGATTTATTAGTTACTTTAATAAAAGAAAAAAATGTTGATATTTTTGATATAAATTTATCAGAACTTGCTACTCAGTATTTGCAAATTATTGAAAATATGAACAAAATAGATATTGATATAGCTAGTGAATATTTAGTTATGGCTGCTAATTTAATTCATTTAAAAGCACGAATTATTTTACAAAGTCCACAAGAAGAAGAAGAGATAAAAAAAGAAAAAATAAGACTTTTAAGTCAAATTGCAGAATATCAGAAGTTTAAAGAAATTTCATTAACTTTAAGAGAACAAGAACAAGAAAGAAAACAATTATTTCAAAAATCACCAAGCGATTTAACATCTTTTGTCAAAGAAATAGATGAAAGTGTTTTAGATGGTCATTCATCTTCAACGAGATTAACAATTATTTTAAGAAAAATGTTTGAAAGAACTTATGCAGAAGCTTTAAAAAATATTTCTTTACAGACTCAAAATATTAGTCCAGAAGAGATGAAAAAAGTTATATTAGATTTATTTAAAACTAAAGATATTTTAACTTTTAATGAAATATTTACTGTACCTACAATGGGACATTTTGTTATTAGTTTGTTAGCTTTATTAGATTTATCTAGACAACAAAAAGTTGTTATTGAAGCAAATAATGAATCAGAAATTATAAAAATTTCAAAAGGTATTAAATATGAATAATTACTCAAAAATAATAGAAGCATTACTTTATGTTCAAGGTGATGAAGGTTTAAGTAGTAAACAATTAAAAGAATCTTTGAAAATAGAATCAGTTACTTTAGCAAGAACATTATTAAAAAAATTTGCAAATGAATTTAATGACCAAGATAGAGGAATTAAGGTTCATGAATTTAATGACATATTTAAATTTTTAACTACTGATGAATCAAAAGAAGCTATTAGTGAATTAGTAACAGTTGCAAGAAGACAAAATCTTTCACAAGCAGCAATAGAAACAGTTGGAATAATAGCATATAAACAACCTATCACTAGATCAATGATAAATAATATTAGAGGTGTTGTAAGTGATAATATTGTAGTAACACTTTTAACAAAAGGAATTATTGAAGAAGTGGGAGTAGCTCAAACTCCTGGACAACCTATTTTATACGGTATAACTGATAAATTTTATGATTATTTTAAAATTAAAAGTTTAGCCGAATTACCTCCTTTTCCTGAATTTAATAATTACTCAAGTGAAGGTACTTTAAATGAAGAAGAATTCGATTTATTTAATAGTCAAAGACAAATTGAAGAAAATTCTAAATTAGAGCAATTAATAGAAGAAATGGAAGAAAATGAAACAATTTAAAGCAACAAAAAATGATCAAGGTCGTAGTTTATTTAAATTCATAATAAAAAGAGCTGATAATGTTCCTATTTCAAAAATTGAAAAAGTTTTTCGTAAAAAAGATATTAAAGTTAACAACATAAGAACAAATGACAAACAATACAAAATCCAAGAAAATGATGTTGTTACTATTTATGGAATTGAAGATACAACAAAAGATAATGAAAATATATTTAATAAAGCTAATATAACCTTTAAAAAAGTATATGAAGATGATGATATTTTAATTGTTGATAAAAAAGCTGGAATAGCAATGTCAAATGAGTTAAATTGTTTAAATGATCAAGTTTTAACATATTTAAAATTTCAAAAAACAGATAGTTTTATACCTGATTCCATCGGTCGATTAGATAAAGTTACAAGTGGGCTTGTAATTTATGCCAAAAATTATGCAACATTAGTAGAATTTAAACAAAAACAAGAAAATTTCATTAAAATATATCAATTTTTAAGTGATATTAATCAAAATAAAGTAGTAACAGTAAAACTAATTAAAGATGTTGAAAAACAAAAAATGAAAGTTTCAAATGATAAACAAGGCACAAAAGCTATTACAAGATTTTTTGTTGAAAATAATAAAAAATATGCAGAAATTAAAACTGGTAAAAAGCATCAAATTCGAGCAACTCTTGAATATTTAGGATTTCCTATTTTAGGTGATACAAAATATGGAGCAAAAAAGTCACACCGTGTGTTTTTACATTCATATAGTATAACAATTAGAAACTTAGATAAAAAATGAGATCATTTAAATGATCAACAATTTATAAGTTATCCAAAATGATAGGAGCAATGATGGAAAAAGAAAAAATGATAAGTTTAGCACGTAGTCTTCTTTTTGAACCAAAAGAAGAACTTTTTAAATTGATGAGTAAAGAGCACGAAGAAATAAAAAAACAACTACTTTTACTTGATAAATTTGATTTAACTAACATAGAAGCTATGACACATATCAATTCAGAAACTATAAACTTTGACTTATTAAGAGAAGATGTTCCCCACAAAGGTTTAGAAAAAGAAAAATTGCTATCCAATGCAAAAATTCATGATAATGATTTTGTTATTATCAGAAAGGTTATTAATGATTAAAAAAGGAAATTTAGAAGCAGCTATTTTGGATGCAAAACATGATGATAATAATGCTATATCATTTATTTATGAAAATGCAAAACTAAATAATCATGGTCCTCTTGCAAATACAGTTTTTAGTTTAAAAAGTAATTATGCAACAAAAGATGCAGTATCACATGCTTCAAGTTACTTTTTAGAAAATTTTCATCCTTATTATGATGCTACAGTTGTTTCATTGTTAAAAGATGCTGGTGCTACTTGTGCATTTAAAACTCATTTAGATGAATTTGGTCTGGGTGGTAGTGGTACTTTTTCTCATTATGGAATTGTTGCAAATCCATTAAATAAAGACCATTATGTAGGTGGTTCAAGTTCAGGATCAGCTGCTACATTAAATGATAATATTTCTTTTGCAATAGGTTCAGATACTGGTGATAGTGTAAGAAAACCTGCAAGTTATGTGGACAAAATAGGGTTTAAACCTTCGTATGGAGCGGTAAGTAGATACGGATTATTTGCTTTTGCTTCTTCACTTGATACTGTTGCTTGAATGACACATAATGTAAATGATGCTTTTGAAATTGCTAATGTTGTTTTTAAGGAAGATTTTAAAAATGATAATACATCTCAAAACTTAGAATTTTTAAAAAATAAAATAATTGAAAATAAACCAAATGTTATTTCTTATTTAGATTGTTTTAATTTTTTAACTAAAGAAGTAGCAACTAGTTATCAAAACTTATTAAATAAATTAAAAGCAAATAATATTACATTACAGCCTATTAAAGTTGATGAAGATCTTCTTAATTGTATTTCTGTTGTTTATCAAATCATTGCTTTTACCGAAGCATCTTCAAATCTTGCAAATTTAAGTGGTATTCATTTTGGACAACAAATTTCCGATGATAATTGAGAACAAACATATCTGAAAACACGTCAAAGTGGTTTAGGTTTAATGGTACAAAGAAGAATATTATTAGGAAGTTATTATTTAGAAAAAGATAATCAAGACAAATACTTAAAAAAAGCTCAAAAAATGCGTCGTTATTTAGTAAATTACTTTACTAATATTCATAATAACTGTGATATTTTCATTTATCCTGCAACAAAATCATCAGCTCCGCGTTTTGATTCAAAATCAACTATTACTTTTATGGATGATATTTTAACAAATGCTAATTTAATAGGTAATCCTTCAATTACAATTCCACTAGCAAAAGATGAAAATAATCTTCCTTTTTCAATTGCATTAGATGCAAAAAAATTTAATGATGTGAAATTATTACAATATGCATTATATATTGAAAAAATTATAGGAGAAAAATAATGAATTACTTAGATTATGAACCTGTTATTGGAATTGAAATTCATCTTGAACTTTCAACAAAAACTAAGATGTTTTCTTATGCTGAAAATAATTTTAATTTAGCTGCAAATACATCAGCTAGTGTCATTGATTTAGCATATCCTGGTACATTACCACTTTTAAATAAACAAGCTGTCATTTTCGGAATTAAATTAGCAAAAGCTTTAAATATGCAAATAGATAATGAACTACATTTTGATAGAAAAAATTATTTTTATCCTGATCTTCCTAAAGGTTATCAAATCACACAACAATTTAGACCAATTGCAAAAAATGGAATAGTTCCCATTGAAATTAATGATACTCTCAAAAATATTACTATTGAAAGAATTCATTTAGAAGAAGATACTGCAAAACAAATTCATGAAGATCAAAAAACATTTTTAAATTACAATCGTGCTGGAGTGCCTTTAATTGAAATTGTTTCTAATCCGGTTATAAGAAGTGCAAAAGAAGCAGCAGAATATGTTAATACAATTAGACTAATTGCACTGAGTTTAGGTATTAGTGATGCAAAAATGAATGAAGGTTCATTAAGAGCAGATATTAATATTTCTGTAAGAAAAAAAGGTCAAGAAACTTTTAATACTAGAGTAGAAATAAAAAACTTAAATTCTATTTCTAATGTAGAAAAAGCAATTGATTATGAATTTAAATGACAAGTTGAAAAAATACAAAATAACGAACAATTTCCACAACAAACTAAACGTTTTGATGAAACTAGTCAAACTACAAAAACAATGCGTTTAAAATCATCTGCAATTGATTATAAATATTTCCCTGAACCTAATATTCCTATTATTAAATTAACAAATGAACTTATTAACAGAATCATAATAGAAGAATTACCATGACAAAAAAAATCAAGATACATTGAAAATGGTTTAAATAAAGTGCAATATGATCAATTATTAAAAAATTTAGATTATGCTAATTTTGTTGATAATTTAGCAACAAAATCACAAATTAATTTAAAAAAAGTTACAAATTTATTTTTTAGTGATATTGTAAGTTTTTTAAATGAACAAAATTTAAATATCAATGATTTAAAAATATCTTTAGATTATTTAATCGCCGCTATTCAACTAATTGATCAAGTAAAAATTCAAAAAAATGCTTTAAATGTTATTTTATTGCAAACACAATTAAATCCTGCTTTAACATTAGATAGTATAATTGAAAATAATAATTTAAAATTAAAAGATTTAAGTGATGAAATAGAAATGTATCTTGATCAATTAATTCTTTCCAAACCTGAAATTATTGATGACTACAAACAAAATTCTGATAAAGTTTTAAAATTTTTAGTAGGACAAATTATGAAAAATTTTAAAGGACAAGCAAATCCAGTTACTACTAAACAAATAATTGAAAAAAAATTCAAAAAATAATATGTTAAAAAAACCTAAAACTGGTTGAAACAACCATAAAAAAAATAAATTTCAGAAATTTAAACATAATCTTAGTTTATTAAAATTTAATCACTCAACAAATGTCTTTCAAAAAGTTACTCGTTTTTTAATTTATTTTATATTAAAAGTTTCATTAAAAAAATATTTAAAAAATGATAATGAAAAAACTCATTCAATTGTTTTAGAGACACATAAAAAAATACATAGTCATGAATTTGCATTTATACCATCAGGTTTTTCGTTATATTTATTTATGAGTTTTATTCCTATTCTTTCTATTATTTCATCAATAGGCTATATAAATAAAGATTATGATGAAACAATTCACTTTGTATTAGGGAAAATAATACCAGGAATTGAAAATATTATTCCTAATTTTTTTGGTCATGGTAATGTTGTATCACAAACTGATATTTTTGTGGGTATATTTTTTATTATTTCTGCTTTTTGAATTTCGAGTGCTGGTTATTCTAAATTTGTTCAATCCAATAGTATTTTATATGAACATAAAAATTTAGGTAGTTGAGCTAGAAATCGATTAAAAGGTTTGTGAATTGTTATATGTATGACAATTTTACTTTTTGTTGTCTTTTTAATGCTTGTATCGTTTTTAACATTTTTAAAAAAAAGCGCTGGATATCAATTTAGTGATTGACAATTTAGTTTAACTTTTTATTTAATTTTACCTTTTTTGATTTTTAGTTTCTTTTTTATCGTTTATATTTTACTTTATCATTATTCACCGTTATTTAGATTAAAATACGCATATGTTATGCCAGGAGTATGAATTAGTGCTATTCCTACCAGTATATTTGTAATTATTTTTGGTTTTTTAACTTCACTTTTTAATTACAAAAAATTTGGATTAATTTCCTCTTTTATGTATATTGAATTATTTTTAATAACAATGAGTTATTTTACTTATACAGGTGTATTAATAAATGCTTCGTTTTATAAAACTTTTATTTCTACACAAACTATTGATAAAAAAATTAAACAAATTAAAAAACATCGTTAATATGTTAATTTATGTATAAATTCTATATAATTTAAATATAGAAAATTTAAGGAGTATTCATGGATAAAATTCCTGGTGGTATCAAACATTATATGAGTTGATTAAGAAGCCAAACACACATTAATTTTAGTAAGTGAAATTCTAAAAAAATTGCCTTTGTTGGAGTTTTAATTGCTATTAGTGTTGTATTTTTTATCATCAGTGTTCGTATCGTACCAATTAGTGCACTACCAAGTTTTAAGTTTTCATTTATCGGATTACCAGTAAAAATTACAGGATTTTTATTTGGACCTTTTATTGGTGCTATTACTGGAATTTTAGCTGATTTAATTAGTTTTGCATTAGTACCTACTTATTATAATGTTTTATATACTTTAGCAGTTGCTATAGCAGGTATTATTCCAGGTTTAATTTTATGATATTTTTCTAATTTAGGTGGTTTATTATTTAATTCCCGTTATAAAATTTATAAATATAAAGAAATAATTTCATTTTATAATAAAAAGTATAACGAAGCATTAAATGCTGGTGATTTTGTTTTATTACAAAATTATTCAGAAAAAATAGCAAAACAAGAAGTTGATTTAATAGTAATTGAATCTAAAAATAAACCAACAAGTTTAATTAATTTTTCATATATTTCTACATTAATTATTTTATGTATTCAAATATTAATAATAATAGTAACACTTTTAAATATTCCTGATAGTGTTTTCCAAAATAATAGATTTATAAAAAATAAATGATTTTATATAATATTAACTACAAGCGGTTTTGTTACTATGATTTTAAGTGTTACTATTTATAGACTAGTACTAAGAAGAAAATACCAAAGATTTATGGATATGATGGCGATTGTAACATTTTGTGGAATTTTAGAATTTACCAATGTTATCTTGTTATCATGAGGTGACTATCAATCATTAAAAACAGATTTTTGAATTAATATAACATCACATACATTATTAAGCCCAGCTAAGATGTGATTTAATTTAATTGTTATTTTTACTGCTTATCGAATAATATCACCATTAATAAATACAAAAACTGTAACAGGTTATTAATGAATTTAGATAAAAAAATTGTTCTTGAGTCGATAAGTTTAAGTAATTTTAATAAAAAAAGTAACCAAATATATTTTGATCAACTAGATTTTTATTTAAGCCAAAATAGTATTTTATCATTAGTTAATAAAAATAAATACATTCAAAATAAAATTTTCAAAGCTCTAACATTTGAAAATAATTTTTATAATTATCAAGGTTTTTTAATTTATGAAAATGAAGTTTTAAACACTAACAAAAAAAAGATTAAACAATTTTTAAATGATTTAAGTTATGGTTTTTACTTTGATATTATTCAAAATAATTATTCTTCAAAAAGATTAAGAGAATATATTGAAAAAAGATTTGAACTACTTATTAAAAATAAACCTAAAATACAAGAAGAATTTAATCATAAACATCAAAAAATTATTTCCGAATATTATAAAGACCTTGAAATTATTTATTTTCATTCTTTAAATACATTTTTACAAAAAGAAAATAGTTATTTTAATGATTTTTTTCAAAAATATACAAAAATATCTTTGAATTTAAATTCTAATAATTTCGATGATTGATTAAATATTATTAGTATATTAATTAAAAATTCTATTAATAATATTCAAGATATTGAACAAAATTTACTTACAAATTATAAAAATTATGGACAATTAATTGATAATAATATTTTACTGTTTAATAAACAAGAGATTCTGAAGTTAAGAGAATCAATTTCTAATGAAATTCATCATAAAAATAAATTAAAATCAAAGTGAAAAAAATATTTTATTTTTAAAAAACAAAATAAAAACAATAATTATGAAAAAATGAAAGTATTTTTTCAAATGATTAATGATATTCTTATTAAAAAACATGTTTATTTACATAAATTTAAAATAGCAAATCAAATTAATGAAAAAGAATATTATCAAAAAAGATATTTAGCATTTAAATTATTATGAAAATTTTTAATAAAAAATATTTTTAAATTAAGATGACTAGAAACTACTCAACTAAGAGAATTTTTAGAAGAAATTAAAAAATTTATAAATGAATTTGAATTCTTATTATTTTTTGATCAAAAACCAAGAAAAATCAAAAAAAATCAAAAGCAACTTGTTATTTTAATTAAAAACCAAATTAAAAGCATTTTCGATGAATATAAAAGAATTATCAACAAAAACAAAAAAGATTTTGCACTTGCAAAAAAAGAAATAATTTCTCAAAATAGTTGAAAAGTATTAAAAAATCAATTTTATAAAACTGAGGCTTTTAAAAATACAAAAAATAATTTTGAAAAACGTAAACAACAATTACAGTTAAAAGAATTAGAATTAGATTTAGCGTGAAATAATGAACAATTTGAAATTAATCATAACAAATTTAAACAAAAAATCCAATTCCAGCTTATAAAAGAAAAAAAATTATTTGATAAGAATTATGAATATCTTCAAACAATAGTTAAACAATTTGAACTTAAGTTTCAGAATTGGTTAGGATTTGCAAATAAGCAACCCAATCAAGAAATATTAATAACAAATTTAACTAAAAAATATAAATATTTAAAAAAACAAAAAGAACATTTATCTCACTATAAAGAAAGCCTTTTTAAAATATTTGAGGTAATAAATAATAAAAATTCTTCACAAGAAGCCAAAAATACGTTTTTATTAAAACAATTTATTTATGATTTTTTAGATCAATATAAAATTTCAAAAAAAAATTTAGAAACTAGAATTCATAATATTAACAACGAAATATTAATTAACTTAGAATTATTTGAAATTTTTTATTTTAAACCTAAAATTATATTAATTGGTAATTTAATAAATAAATTAAAACAATCTGAAAAGGAATATGTTTTAACAACAACAAATAAATATATTTTAGAAAATAAAATATCAGCAATTTATTTTTTAGACGATATACATTTAGCATCAAAATATTCAATGGATACTATTATTTTTGACAATGAACAAATAATTGAAAAAGGTAAAAGTTCATTGATAATTAAAAATCCAATTCACCCAGTTACAAAATATATTTTAAAAAATAATATTAGTCAAGAAATTTTAAATAATTATTTTTTAAATGCTACTAAATTTTTATCTAAACAATTTTTTAAAGTTGATAAAGGTCATAAAGTATTTTGTAACTGAAATAATTTAGTTTCTTGATCAACAAAAGAACAAATCAAGGATGAAAAATTATTTAATATTTTATTTAATGTAGAAACAAAATCACATAATAATATTAATGTTGAAGATCATTACGAATTAGCAGATACTATTATTGCTAACTTCAGTACAAAAACACAAGAGGAGATACAAAAACATATGGATAAAGTCTTTAATCATAAATTAGTAGAAAAAAATAGATATGAAAAATGAGTTCAATCTAAAGTGTTTGAAACACATAATAATACTAAAAGACCATTTACTATTATTTTACCACCTCCTAATGTAACAGGTATTTTACATATAGGCCATGCATTAGATACATATATTCAAGATACGATAATAAGATATAAAAAAATTCAAGGTTATGATACATTATTTTTACCGGCTAAAGATCATGCAGGTATTGCAACTCAATCAAAAGTGGAAAAACTATTACAAGAACAAGGAATTTCTAAACACAGTTTAGGAAGAGAAAAATTTATCGAAGAAGTTTGAAAATGGAAAGATAAACATTCACATTTAATTGATGAACAATGAAAACAATTAGGTTTAGCTCTAGATTATTCAAAAGAACGTTTTACATTAGATGAAAAAGCTAATAAAGCAGTATTAAAAGTTTTTGTTAGTTTATATAATAAAGGTTTAATATATCGAGGGAAAAAACCAATTTATTGAGATCCTATTCAAAAAACAGCATTAAGTAATATTGAAGTAATTAATGAATCCAAAAATCAAAAAATGTATTATATTAAATATCCTTTTAAAGATAATGAACATGAGTATTTAGAAATAGCAACTACAAGAATTGAAACATTATTTAGTGATGTTGCAGTTGCAATTAATCCAAATGATAGTAGATATTTACAACATTTAAATAAAACATTAATTCATCCTTTAACAAAAAAATTGATTCCAATTATAAGTGATGAATACATAGATATATCATTTGGAACTGGTATTATGAAAGTATCAGCTCATGCTATTGACGATATTAATATTATTGAAAAAAATGGTTTGGAAATTAATGAATGTATTAATGAAGAAGGTTTATTAAATGAATTAGCTAGAGAATTCAAAGGATTAGACAGAATAAATGCAAGAGAAAAAATTGCAAAAAAATTAGATCTTGAAGGTTATTTAATAAAATCAGAAGATATTGTATCAAATGTTGGAATAAGTGAAAGAAGTGGTGCTATTGTTGAAATTTTAGTAAGATCACAGTGATTTTTAAAAATGGAAGAGATGTCAAAAATGTTACTTGATAATCTTGAATCTGAAAATGCTGTTGAATTTATTCCTTCTCGTTTTAAAGATGTTATTAAATCATGAATGGAAAAAACATACGATTGAACCATTTCAAGACAATTATGATGAGGACATAGAATTCCGGCATATTATAAAGGTAATAGTACTATTGTATCATTAGAACATCCAGGTGAAGGTTGAATTCAAGATCCTGATGTTTTAGATACTTGATTTAGTAGTGGTTTAAGTCCTTTTGTATTTTTAGGATGACCTGAAAAAACTACTGATTTTAAAAGGTATTATCCAACACAACTTTTAGTAACAGGATATGATATTATTTTCTTCTGAGTTGCTAGAATGTATTTTATGGGGTTAGAATTTAATCAAAAAATACCATTTGAACAAGTTTTATTACATGGATTAGTTCGTGATTCACAAGGAAGAAAATTATCAAAAAGTTTAGGAAATGGAATTGATCCAATCGAAGTTATTGATAAATACGGAAGTGATGTATTAAGAATTTCTTTATTATTTAATTTAACAGCAGGTCAAGATATTCATTATTCTGAACAAAAATTAGAATCTTCAAAACTTTTTGTAAATAAATTTTGAAATATTGCAAGATATATAAAAAGTTTAGAAATAGATAATCAAAAAGACAAAAAAAATGATGCTTATGATAGTTGAATTTTAGACAAATTAAAACAATTTGAAGAAAATTTAACAATAAGTATGAATAAATATGATTTTAGTATTAGTTATAAATATATCCAAAAATTCTTAATCAATGAATTTAGTAATTGATATTTAGAATTTCTTAAATTTAAACCTAATAGTCAATTAGTTCATAAAATCTTTAAAAAAGTTCTTATTCTTATGCATCCATTTTTACCATTTACTACTGATTATTTATATGAAATAATGTATGATGAAAATATTTTAGATCTAAAAGATGTAGAAATTAATTATCCATTAAGAAAAAACTTAAAAACTCCAAAAATTATTGAAATAATTACAGAACTTAGAAAATATCGCGAAACTAAAAACATTTCTAAATCTAAAATTTTATTTTATTCAACTTCATATCAACAATTAACTAAAAATGATAAATTGATTATTGAAAAATTAGCAAATTTTAAATACAAAGAAAATTCTGATACCTTAATTCAAGCTTCAACTTTTATTATTAATATTTTATTAGACCAAGAAACTAAAGATTTAGAAATTAATAGATTAGAAAAATTAATTTTAGAAAATGAAAAAGATATAGAATTTGCAACTAATATGTTAAAGAATCCCAAATTTATTGCAAAAGCAAAAGCTGAAAAAGTAAAAGAAATTAAAGAAAAATTAACAGTCTTTGAAGCTAAACATCTTTCTTATACTGAAGAAATTAAGAAATTAAAAAATAATTAATCACAAAGTAAAAAAAACAAAAACTATGCGTTTTGTTTTTTATTTTGCTTGAAAATGTCTTGAAAATCATTTGGATATAAATATGCTAATTTCTTATTTATTTGATAAAAAGTAGCTGGATTATAATTAATATCATCATTTCCAAAAAATGAATATTTTTGTGTTTCTGTAAAGGCAAAATTATTTACCCGAGCAGGAGTACCTTGATTATTTAAACCAACTAAATTTCCTTGATAATCATAAATTCCTGAACCAGAAGATCCTGAATAAAGATCAAAATATTTAGTTTCTCATCAAGATGCTGCTTGAAAACCATCCATCACACTAACTTTTTCTGCTAATGAAATTTTTAAAGTATTTAAAGCAAATAAATATTCTCTATATCTTGCTGCATTAGCATATCCATCTGGATTAGTTGAAGTATTAACTTTAGGTAATGATGCTATATAAAAATTAAGATTATTATCTGAATTCATAAAGCGTGATTGTTTTGAAATTTGTAATGGCTCAATAGTTTTAAAATCTAAAATATGTTGAATAGCATTAATTTGTTGTTGCGTTAAGTTTTTACCATTTTCTCGATAAGTGTTTAAATTTTGATTAGCAAATTTATCAAAAATAACTTTAAAATCTACAATGGCAATAACTAAATCAGCTTGCCATAGTGGATTAGATTCATTTACATTCACACTAAATCCTTCATTATCACGTAACTTATCGAAATTATTTTTAATTTTTCCAGTATAAGCTGCAATTAGTTCATAACTTATACCTTTATTTTCATTACTAAAATTAAAGTCATATAAATTTCCATTTACTGGTAGATTAGGTAATTCTGAGGCTTTTGAATAAATTGGTCCTTGATGATTATCAGTTTTATTAATCAAAGTAGGTACAACTAATTGTCCATTAGTAACTAAATATTTATCATTTCCAAAATCTGAAGTTTGTTTGTGAGTAAATAAACGTGATTTATCAGAAATATTAGTATCTCAAACATGATAATTAGCAAAAGTTCAAAATCTATAATCATTTGGATCATTATTGACTTTTGCAATTATATTTCAAGTACCATCTGATTTATTTGAAAGTGAAAACACACGTTTACGTGCTTGATTAATTGCAAAGTTATTATCTTCTTTAAATACTCTCTTACCTGTTTCTTCTGGTGAAGGAGCTGAAGTTAGTGCATTTTTAATTTCTAATTTATTAGTAATTTGTCCACCAGATACATATTTGGTCTTGGTTTTTAATTCATATGTATCATTAAAAGCAGTAGTAGTTGGTTTAATTGATAAATTATCAACTGTTTCAACTTCTTTAAAAGATAGTATTTTTGGAGTATTTGTATCTTGAATTCAATGAACAAATAAATCAGCATTACTAATAAAAATTGAATGATTTATAGCTGTATTATGTTGAGCAACATTATTTGAAAATGTTGTATCATAACCATCTCTATTTTTAAGAATAAGTTCTAAATCATCACCTTTTAAATCAATATTAAAACGTACTAATGATTTTATTTTTGTTGCTAAATCTTGTTGAAATTGAGGATTTTCGCTGACATAATCAAAAAGAAAATCAACATCTTCAATATGATTATTTTCTTTTAATATTTTTAATGAAATGGGAATTCTAATACGAGATTGAATATCATTAAATTCTGTTCATAATTTTGCATTAATTGGATTAGTATTTAGTTGTAAACTAATTCATAATAATACATTTTCTAATGGTAATTTGTTTAGATTTTGAATTGAATCTAAACGTTTATGAATTGTTGCTGTTTTTTGATTTTCAGAAATTGAAAAAATTTGTTTTGCAAGTAAATTTCTTGTTTTAAATCAATGTAGGTCTTGATTAATACCATTTTTTGTAATTTTATAATCTTTTGTAAAAACTTTTTTATTTTTATGATTTGGATATCTAGTTAAAAAATTGTGTTTTTCAAAATTATAATCAATTAAAGTTGATAAATTCTCGATTGAAAAATCAATTTTTTCGCTTTTATTTGTACCATTAACTAAACTAGATTTAGAAATTTTATTTATGTTATTATTTTGCTCTGATAATTGATTTGTTAATTTATGATCTGAATTTCAATTAAAATTAAAAGCAAAATATTCTTGATTATTTACTTTAAAAGGTGTAAAAACAGGACTATAATCAGTATTTAAAATTTCAATTTCACTTAATTTATAGAAGATTTTTTCTTGAAGACCATTTAATTTAAACTTACTTAATTGATCATATGTTAAATAAATTCTTTTTTTATGTGGCACTGAATATTCTTTGTTAAATTTATCTTCTTCATTTTTAGTTGCACCAAATAAATCTTTTTGTAATTGAACAATTTTTTCTTTTGTTTCAAAGGTTAGAGCTATTATTTTATCTCTAATAAAATTTAGTTGATTTTTATCAAGATTTAGTGCAAGAGTAGCAAAAATATTTTTATTTGGTTCATCTTTATATAATTCAAAATTAGATATAGTTAATGAATTAATTTTCATTTGATTATCAAAAACATTTTTATTATCAAAAGCAACACGAGATACATCATTATTTTGGTATTTAATTTGTGTAATAATAAATTTACTGATTTTATTATTTAAGTTATCATAATTAAAATTAATATTTGAATTATCATATGAAACATCTATTCATTTACTTCAAGGTTTTTTATCATTTCAACTTTTTATTAAAATTTTTAATGGAATACTATTATTTAAATTTTCCATAGTATTTATGAATACCTTATTTTGATTTAGAACAATATTTTTTATATGTAGTGTTTGATTATTGTGTAGTGTTAAGTCATTATCGTTAGATTCTGATCATACATAGTTGGAATCTAATACTTCAAAGTAATCTCTATATGCAACATTTTTTGTTTTTAAATTATTTTTATCAAGGATATTTTGTGAATATTGTTTAATATTTTTATCTTCATTAGAATATTCATTTGCTTGTTGTAAAGATACTGTATTTCCATATTCTAAACTACTTTTTAGTGATTTATCTAAGTTATTTGTATTGATTTGTTTGGTTGTAAATTGATAATTTGAATTTTGTGGCAATTCTAGTAAAATTTCTTGGTTTTCATTATTAATAAGTTTTATATATTCAATAAGATAATTAGTATTAGACATTAAATTAATAAAGTGAAATTCAGCATTAATATTATTATTATTTTCAGTAATATTTGTAGCAATAAATTTATTATCTGTATTACTTAGTTTTGCATATAATTTATAATTTTTTACTAATAAATTTGATACATTTTGAATAGTTATAAAATATTGTACTGAGTTTTGAGTAATGGAATTATTATTTAATATAAGTGAAGTTATTGTTGGTGTTTGAGTAGTTGCTGCAACATTATTATTAGATTTATTTTGTGATTGTTCATTTGTTTTCTTTGAAGATTCAACTGAATGTTCTGTATTTGTTTTTTCTTTTTTAGTTTCTGGATTTGTTGTTTGGTTATTTGTATTATTTATTTTTGGATCATCATTTTTGTTGGCAATTTCATTAGTTTGAGGATTATTTGTATTATCTAATTGTTTATCTTCATCTTTTTTAAAATTTTGATTTGTTTGAGAATTTTGCTTGTCTTCTTTTTGTATAGATTGATTATTATCGTTTATTTGCTGCTTATTATTTTTTGATTGTGAATTAATAAAATCATTAATTTCGTTTGAAATACTAATTTCATCTTCTTGTGAGCTAATTTGATTTATTTTTTGTTCAAAATATTCACGTTTTTGACTATCTTTAACAAATTTTTTAACTCTTTCTTTTAATATTCTTTTTTGATTATCAAAATTATTTTGATTTGAACAGCTTACCATTAATATTGGTAAACAAAATGAAACAGATAACATGCTAAATTTTAAGATAATTTTTTTATTCATATAACCTCTTTTTAATTTAATAATTCTTTGTAATTAATATTTTATCAATCTATTTTTTAGTTTCTTAAAAAACATAAAAAATCTCATTTTAAAATGAGATCTTTTTTATATTTAAATTTATTTATGATACATAATATTGGATTCTATTTTTTTCAATGATTTTTTTATCTTTAGACACAAAGTTAAAATCAATTACTAAAAGATTTCTTTCACTTTTAGTTGTGTATTTTACATAATCTTCATTATCAGCTTTTACAATATCATAATCTTTTTGAGAAAAAATATTAGGTCTATTTTGATTTGCTATTTTTATAAATCATTGAAACACCGCATTTTTAAATGCTTCAGAACTAAAATAATTATCTTGAGTTGAATTGCTATTAGAAATAATATTTTTTAATTCATTTTTATTTTTATTTAATTCTATTTTTAATTGATCATTATTTTCATAATTATAAGAACTATTATAAATATTTATTTTTCTATTTTTTATATTAATTTTTTTAAATTTATGTTTTTTATCTTGAATAGATAAATCCACTATTATATTTTCTGCATCATTTTCATCATATTTTAAATCTGTAAATGTAATTTCCATATTTTGTTGTTGTCTAGGTGTTAATTTAATATTAACATTTCCGGAAATAAATTTATTTACGGGTTCATTTGGATTATTTTTTTTTCATATTTGAAAATTATTAAATATTTGTTGTGCAGATTGAATATTATTAAATGATGTAGGACTTAATATTATTTTTTCTTGGTCTTGTTGATATTCTTTATCTGAGTATTTTTCAATATGAGTTATTTTAGCATTGTAATATACAAAATAAATGACACCAGCAATAGCACTAGAAGAAAAAAGAGAAATCAAACTTACTCATAAATATTTTTTATTTAATGTTTTTTTCATTTATTCTGATTTCTTTTTATAAAATGTTCTCTTTTTAGGTGCTGTTTCGTCTGATTTAGTGAATTTACATTTTGGAAAATTTTCACATCCTATAAATCTTTGACGATTTGATTTATTATGTCTAAATAATAATTTATTGCCACATAATGGACATGTTTCACCATTATATTGAATACTTAAAGTGCTAATTTCAATTTTTTTAGATACTTCATCAAATGTTTTTGAAAAACTTTCTCAAAAACTTTCCATTAGTTTTTCTTTTCCTTCTTTACCTTTTCCTTCTGCAATTTCATCTAGTTGTTCTTCAACTTTACTTGTATAATCTTCATTTATAATTGTTTTAAAGTTTGTAACTAATTTTTCAATAATAACTTTACCAAATTCAGTTGGTGTTAAAATATTTTTATTACTTTCTACAAATAAACGTTGTTTAATGACTTTAATTGTTGTTGCAAAAGTAGAAGGGCGTCCAACTTTAATATTATCTAGTTTTTCTATAAGTTGTCCTTCACTGTATCTTGCTGGTGGTTGTGTTTGTTTTGTTTCATGTATATATTTTTTTACTGGTATTTTTGAACCAACTTCGTATTTTGGAATATTTTTTTGTTCTTCATCATTTTCTTTAATTACACTATAACCTTTAAAAAGAATTTTTGAAAAAGACATTTTATAATTTGATTCATTATCTAAAAGATTATATGAATAAATTTCTCTAACAGGTACACTCATTAGTGACATTAATGTTTTGTTGTAAATTAATTCATATATGTAAAATAAATAATTATCCAATTGATGTTCTATTTTAGCTTTTTCTGGTGTTAATTCTAAATCAGTTGGTCTAATGGCTTCATGGGCATCTTGTGAACCTGAAAATCCTTTTACTTGTTTTGCAACATAGTCTTTACCATATTTTTTTTCGATAAATTTTTTTGATGATGATACAAATTTATCATTCATTCTTGTTGAATCTGTTCTTGGATAAGAAATAAGACCACGTTCAAAAAGTTTTTGTGCCGCATCTTGAACTATTTTTGAAGAATATTTTGCTTCACGATAAAGTGCTGATTGTTTAAATGGAGTTACTACTGAATCTTTTTTAGTTGATATTTTATATTCTGTAACAGTTAAGAAATTACTTTGAGAATTAATTGCTTGAGATGCAATTTCTGATGTTAATCATGTGTTATTATTTTTAAAAACACTAGGTTTTAAATAAAGTTGTGCTGTAACATTATTTTCAATTTCTGCACTTATTGTTTCATATTGTATAGGTTTAAAATTTTCAATTTCTTTTTCACGATCACAAACTAATTTTAAAGCAATTGATTGAACACGTCCAGCACTTGGATTTGTGGGTTGATTTTTGGTAGTTTGTTTCATCAATTTAGATAATTTAAAACCAATAATTCGATCCAACATTCGTCTTGCTTTTTGTGCTTCAACTAAATTTTTATTTATTTGTTGAGGATTATCTATTGCATCTAAAATTGCTTGTTTGGTTATTTCATTATAAGTAATTCGGTGATATTTATTTTCTATACCTAAACAATCTACTAAATTTTGAGCAATTGATTCACCTTCACGGTCGGGATCAGTTGCAATTAAAACTTCAGAAGATTTTTGGGCTTCTTTTTTTAAATTATCGATAACGCTTTTTTTACCTTTTTCAACTTCATATTTAGGTTCTCATGTATCAAAATCAATTCCAAATTGTTCTCTTCCCTTGGTTGACAATTTCAATATATGACCTACAGATGCTAAGACCTTGTATTCTGAACCTAAGTACTTTTGAATTGTAGCTTGTTTATTTGGTGATTCGACTATTATTAATTTATACATAATATAAATATTATTATATTTGGAGTATTTTTTGTTAAAAAAAGAAAAAATAAAATAGCTTAACTAAATAGCTATTTCTTTTTTTTATCTAAAAACAAACATTAAATTATTATTTTGTGTTTTTAATTTCTTTAAGTCTTGCAGCTTTACCTTTAAGATTTCTCATGTAAAATAATTTAGCTCTACGAACTTTATTTTTACGAGTGATTTCAACGTGTGAAATTAAAGGAGAATTATATTTAAATACACGTTCAACACCAATTCCATAACTATTTTTACGAACTGTGAAGTTTTTAGCAGTTCCTTCTCCACTTAAAGCGATAATTAAACCTTCAAATACTTGAATACGTTCTTTATCCCCTTCTTTAATTCTTACATGAACTCTAACGTTGTATCCAACTTTTAATTCAGGTAAGTCATTTCTAATTTGTTTTTGTTCTGCTAATTCAATTAATTTATTTCTCATTTTTAATCCTTTCAATAAGATCTGGTCTATTTTTTAAAGTTTTTTGATATTTTGCTTTATCTCTTCACTCTTTTATTTTTGCATGATTTCCATTTAATAATACTTCAGGAACTTTGAAACCTTTATATTCACTTGGTCTTGTATATTGCGGAAAATCTAATAATCCATCACCTTCAAAACTTTCTTCTAAGTGGGAATTTTCTCTAATTACACCAGGTGTTAATCTTGCAATTGCATCAGTTATTAACATAGCAGGAATTTCTCCTCCAGTTAAAACATAATCACCAACACTAATTTCTTCATCAACAAAATTTAAAATTCTTTCATCAAAACCTTCGTAATGACCTGCAATTAATGTAATTTCATCAAGTTTTGCAAATTCACGAGCCATTTTTTGAGTAAAAGTTTTACCTTGGGGACTTAATAGAATTTTTTTACCTCCAACCGTTTGCAATGCTAATTCTATTGGTTCAACTTGTAAAAGCATTCCTTGTCCTCCACCATAAACTTTATCATCAACTTTTTTATGTTTTTCAGTTGAAAATTCTCGTCAATTTATTACATTTATACTTATATGTCCTAATTCAATTGCTTTTTTCATAATTGAAAGTGTTTTAAAATTTTCAAAGTATTCTGGAAATAAAGTCAAAATATTGAATTTCATACTTATTTACTACGATTTTTTGTGTAATTTTGATAGAAATTATTAGTTTTCAAAAGTGTTCTAACTGTATCACTAACTTGTGCACCTTGATTTAGTCATTTTGTTATTAATTCTTCATTTAATTTAATTTCTTTACTATGTGGATTGTAGAATCCTACTTCTTCAATAAAACGTCCATCACGTGGTGAACGTGAGTCTGCTACAATTATTTTATAAATGGCATTAAATTTTTTACCATTTCTTTTTAATCTTAATTTAACCATTGTGGTCCTTTCTTTTGTATGTTTTTGGATAGTAATAATATTTTACCACAAAATTTTCAATGTAAAGCAAAAATGCTTGACACTTATTAGATAAATAAAAAAAGTCGATTATGACTTCTTTATTAATTCAGGTTTTAAAGTTCCAATGTAAGGGATATTTCTCATTTTTTCATTTCAGTCAAAACCAAAACCGACTATAAATACATTAGGAACAACAAAACCACAATTATCAACTTTAAAATCGTTTTGTCTTCCTGCTGGTTTATCTAATAATGTAAGAACTTTTAATGATTTTGGATTTCTACTTTTTAAAATATCAATTGTTTTTGATATAGTTCTACCTGTATCAACTATATCTTCTATAACTAAAACATCTTTGTTTTCAATGTCATTTGCTAAATCTAATAAAACTTTAACAGAACCAGAAGATTTTGTACCCCCGTTATAAGAACTAATAGTTATAAAATCTAATATAAAATCAACATTAATATTTTTAATTAGTTGTGCTAAAAATGGAATACAACCTTTTAAAATTCCCACAATAATTAAATCATTTGAATTTTTATATGTTTCATTTACTCAGTTACTTAATTCTTTTATTCTTGTTTCTAACTGTTCTTGTGAAAATAAAATTTTATCCATTCTACTATCTATTTGCATTTTTATTCCTCATTTAATTGTCTTGCTTGTTGATCAATTATTTCAATAACCTTTTCACTTAATTCTTTTTCATTTAAATCGTTTGCATCAATAACAATATGATTTAATTTAAATTTAGTAACAAGTTCTAAAAAGAATTCATAATAATGTTTGTGTAATGTTTTAAAATATTCAACATTTTTATCTCAGTTATCTACTTCAGTTTCTCTTCCTCGTTTAAAAATACGTTTTTTAAATGTTTCAAAATTAATATCTAAAAATATTGCAAGATCTGGTAATTCTTCATTTGTTATTAACTTTTGAAATAAAGCATCATAAGCTTCTAAATATTTGTTAGGTTTATCTTTTAAAATAATTTTCGCAAAAATATAATGTTCAATACTAAATCTATCTAAAAAGATGTGGTCTTTTGTAATATCTAAATTTTGCGTTTTATATTCTTGTAAAATATCTGCAAATTTTGCTGAATGATTTTCTACTATATATGATTGAAAACCGATTGTAAGATTAGGTTTCTTTTCATATAATCATTTTAAAAAAGTATTAAAAACTTCATCATCTTCTTCAAATTCATGTAACATTTTCGAAGTTTTGTAATGTTTATGTAATTTTTCTGATAAACTAGTTTTTCCACTTGCGATCATTCCACTTATTCCAATAATCATTTTTATCCCTCCTTTATTTTTGTTTTTTATTTTACTAAAAATTTTTAATTTTATAAAAATAAATTTTATTTTTAATAAGTATTTTTTAAAAAACTCCTTTTTGTATTAACATCTAATTTTTTTAGAATTTAACACATATAAGGAGTTTTTTCAATTAATTAATTTTTTTAATTATAATTTCATATTTTTTATCTACATCAACTTCCACTTGATCTCCAACTTTATGACCTAAAAGAGCTCTTGCTAGTGGACTATTGTTAGAAATTTTTTGTTCAAAAGGATTTGCTTCTAGTGAACCTACAATTTGTATTGTTTTAGTAATAGATTTATCATTTTTCATTTGAAATGTGACAGTTGATCCAATTTGAGCAATTGATTTTACTGAACTTTGATCAATGATTTCATAATTATCTAAAATATGTTGAATTTCAGTAATTCTTGCTTCAATTTGTCCTTGTTTTTCTCTTGCTGCATCATATTCAGCATTTTCTGATAGATCACCTTGACTACGAGCATCACGAATTTCTTCAATAACTTGTGGTCTAATGACATTTTGTAGATGTTCTAATTCTTTTTTATACTCTTCTAATGATTGTTGAGTTAAATAAATTTTATCTGCATTATTCATATTGTGTCCTTTTGTGATAATTTGTGATTAAAATCAAATTAAATGATTTTATTTTATTTTTTTCAAATTTATATGTTTTTTTGTCATAAAGATAATTCAAAATATCATTTACTTCTTTTTTATTGTATTTATTATATAAGAAAATACACATTCCTTTATCATTTAAAAAATTTAAGTTTTTTTCTAAATAATTTATAGCATCTGATTCTTGATTTAATAAAATAATCATATCATTTTTTGTATCTAATTGTTTCTTATAAATAAAATCATTGCTGTTATTATTTGTTATTGTAATGAATTTAGTATTTGTACTTAGTGAAATGGTTTTAGCAAAGTAATTATCATATTTATCATCAATAAAAACACTTGTAAAATTATTGACAATAAAAGTATTTAATAAAAAAGCAGTAAGAATAGGATTTGCTAAAGGATTAGTAGTTTCTTTTTCTAGATTAGTAATAATAGTTCCAAAATTTTTATTATTTTCTGAAGCTTTTAATAAAATTTCATTTTCTTGGTCTAAAAAGTATTTTTCTTTGATTTTTTTAACTTTTTTATGTAAATAAATATAAGTAAATAATCCAATAAAAAAGACAACAAAAACTGAAATAAGTAAAATGATTTTTCAAGCAGGCCAAGATGTATTTGGGATTTCTTCATTTGTTTTAAATAATATTGTATTATTCAGTGATAATTTCATTATTTTCTAAAAAATCATTAAATACTTCTTCAACGATTTCCCACTCATCTTCTGGAATTTCTATATATATGTCATTTTGTTTTTTTAAACCAACAACAGTTTCTAAATCTGCTAATACACCTAATAAATATGTATCGCCATTTTCTTCAAAATCAAATAAAATAGTAATTTCTGTTTCTTTACCATTATCATCTTGAATAGTGATTTTTCTTGTTTTATCATTTAAATTTATTTGCATAATTATTTTTTAAAATGGTAGTTTAAATAATCTTCTAAAATTAATTGAGCTGCCAATTTATCCTTTACTCCTTTTCTTTTTTTTCTTTTAAATCCAGCTTCTATTAAAATATTTTCAGCTGCTATTGTTGAACCGTATTCATTTACTAAAACAACATCTAAATGAAACTTATTTTCAAGCATTTTTTGAAAATTTTCTACCATTTCAGTTCGCTCTGATTTAGTTCCATTACTTCTTAAGGGATGACCTAAAATTAATGTATCAATATTTTTATATTGTATTAAATATTCATTTATTTTAGCTATTACTGCTTGAAAATTATTTTCTTTAAAACGAAAGTTTTCAAGTCCTGTTACGATGATATTATCATCATCGGTAATTGCAAAACCGCAAGTTCTTGTTCCTAGATCAAGGGCTAATTTGCGCATAATATATCTTCTTTAATGTTTTTAAATAATTCATCAGTTGTAAGATTTGTTACAAAACTTCCTTGACTTACAATTGTATTTCCTCCACCTTTCCCTTGATATTTTGTTAATATTAGTTTTAAAATATCATTAGAATTGTAGATTTTTGATGCAACTACAACAAAACATTTATTGTTTTCTAAATTTATTGTAACAACAAGCACATCATTAAATTTTTCTCTTAGTTCAACTGCTGTTTTTTTTGTATCTTGTATATTTTTTACTTCTAATAAGATAGTTTGTTTGTTATTTATACTTTCAGGTTTAATACCTTCTAAATTAATAGTTGTATTTTGAGACTGTTTAAATAAAATTTTAAATTCATCTCTTACTTTAGTTTCTAATTGTTTTAATAAATCAATTTCATTTTCTAAATCTCGATTTGATTGGTTTAAGTTAATATCTGGTAATTTTACATTGTAATTTTGATCTAATTCTTGATTTTTTAAAATAATTGATTTAACTATTTCTTGATATTTTTTAATTTCGTTTAATAAATAATTTCTTACTAATTTAGTTGAAGTAATAACTCTTAAACGATATATTCCTGTTCCTTTATTTTCTACACCAACAATTTTAAAGTCTTCAATAAATGCTGTATTAGGTGAGTGTGTTCCTCCACATAAATCTTTTGTTATTGGATCAAAAACTACAACTCTAACAGCTGATTGATCGTGATATTCATTTTCTTCAATTGTCATAAAAGCCCCTAATTCATTAGCTTCTTTAATTGACATAATTTTATATTCTCTTTTAACATTATCTTTAATGTATTGATGCATTATGTTTTCAATGTTTTTAATTTCTTGAATTGTTGGTTTTTTATCATGTGGAAAGTCAAATGTAAAATATTCAGGCATTATACTTGAACCTAATTGTTCTATTTTTTCATCTTGATAAGTTTGTCTTAATGCACTAAACATAATATGAGTAGAACTATGATTTCTCATATAACCTTCTCTTGCTTGCTCATTAACAAAACAATCCACTGGCATATTTACTTGAATTCTACCTTTTATTTTATGAATATGATTTCAGTATTTATCTTTAAAAACATCTAATACTTCAAGTTCATTTTCTGATTGCTTAATGATTCCAAAATCATGGAATTGTCCACCACTAGTTGCATAAAAAGGAGTTTTATCTAAAACTAAGTATGAAATTTCTTGGTCACTATTAGTTTGTTCAATTTCTTCAAAATCATTTAATAAATAAAGTATTGAAGCATTTTTATGAGTTGTTTCTTCATAACCTGTAAAATCACTAACTTTGTTTGTAATGATGTCTAAACTGCTAATTACTTTTTCCATTGCATTAGAAACATTACTTCTTGATTTTTGTTTATGAATTTCTAAATAATTATTAAAGTCATTTAAGTCAATTTGAAGATTTTTTTCTGCTAATATTTCATTTGTAAGTTCAATAGGAAAACCATAAGTATCAAACATTTTGAACGCAATTTCAGTAGAAATATGACCATTTTTTTCAATTTCTTTTTCAAGAAGTTTTTCACCTTGATTAATAGTTTTGGAAAATAATATTTCTTCATCTTTAATAATATTTGCTACTTTTGTGACATCAATATCATAAATTAATGATTGTTTTGTTACATCAACTAATTTATATAAAAATGCATCTTCTTTAATTCCTAATTTTAAAACTGAACGATATGAACGACGAATTAATCTACGAATAATGTATCCACGACCTACATTTGAAGGTTTTACACCATCATTTATAGCATTTACACATGCTCTAATATGATCTGCAATAATTTTAAATTGAGTATTTATTTTTGCTTGTTGAACATCTTTTGTAAAATAATTGTTCATATCATATTTATAATCTGTATATTTTTCAATTTCTTTAATAATTATTTGAAATAAATCAGTATCGAAATTAGTAGGTACATCTTGTAAAATACTTGAAATTCTTTCTAAACCAGCTCCAGTATCAATGTTTTTATGGGTAAGTTCAGTGTAATTATTTTCACCATCATTATTAAATTGACTAAATACAATATTTCATATTTCAATAAAACGATCATTTTCAATATCTCCTTTAATTAATTCAATACCTCTTGAATCGTATTTTGAACCTCTGTCAAAGAAAATTTCAGTATCTGGTCCACAAGGTCCTTGTCCTACGTCTCAGAAATTAGTATCTCTATTTCCTTTTATTAAATGATCTTGAGAAATACCTAAATTTAATCAATAATTATAAGTATCCATATCTTCTTCAAAATATGTTATATAAATATCGTTTTTTGAAAATTCTAATCTTTTAAAAATAAATTCATATGCAAATTCAATTGCTTCTTTTTTAAAGTAATCACCAATACTAAAATTTCCTAGCATTTCAAAAAAAGTATGATGTCTTGTTGTAATTCCAACATTTTCTATATCATTTGTTCGAATTGATTTTTGTGAATTAGTTATTCTTGGATGTGGAGGTATTTTTTTACCACTAAAATAATCTTTTAAAGTAGCTACACCACTATTAATTCATAAAAGTGAAGGGTCATTTACTGGTATTAGACTTTTAGATTCAACAACTAAGTGATCTTTAGATTTAAAAAAGTCCAATCATAATTGTCTTATTTCTTTTGAAGTTAGTTTTTTCATGTTATTCCTCATATAAAAATGTTTTTTCTTGGTTATTTAAAAATATTTTATCAATAATTGCACCACCAACAACTTTTTGGCCATCATAAATTACAACTTCTTGTCCTGGTGTCACTGCTTCTGTTAATGGATAAGTAATTTCTAATGTTGTGTTACTGATAAATTTTATATTTATTTTAATATCACTTTGCCGATATCTAAATTTTGCAGTTAAATTGTTTTCATTAAATGAGTGTGCTATTTTATTAAAATTAATTGCAATCATTTTATTTGATTTTAAATAATGTTCTGCTTCACTATTTGCTACATAAATAATTTTCTTTTTAATATTATGACCTACTACAAAATAAGGTTTTTCATATCCTCCGAGATTTAGTCCTTTTCTTTGCCCAATTGTATAATACATCGCGCCTTTATGTGTTCCAACTATTTCTTTGGTTGCAATATCTATAATATTTCCAGGTTGTGCAGGAATATAATTTTCTAAAAAATCACTAAATCTTCTTTCGCCAATAAAACAAATTCCAGTTGAATCTTTTTTATTTGCAGTAATTAAATTTAAATCATGAGCTATTTGTCTAATTTCAGGTTTTGTTAAATTTTGTAATGGAAAAATGGCTTTTTTAATTTGATCATTTGATAATTGTGCTAAAAAATATGTTTGGTCTTTATTTTCATCTTTTGCTCTAAATAATTCATCATCAATACTTTTGGCATAATGACCCATTGCAATGTAATCAGCTTTTAATTCATTAATTGCATAATTTAAAAAAGCATCAAACTTGATAAATTTATTACAAAAAATATCTGGATTAGGAGTTCGACCTATTTTATATTCATTTATTAAATATAAAAAAACATTATCTCAATATTCTTTAATAAAATCTACACGATATAAAGGAATATTTAGTTTTTTAGCGACTGCTTTTGCATCTAAATAGTCTTGTTCTTGAGTACAAATAGTTTGATTTAGTGTTTCATTACCTTTAAAATCATTATTTGTAAAACTATCTCAATTACGCATAAAAAGTCCAATAACTTCATAACCTTGTTGCTTTAATAAATGTGCAGCAACTGAACTATCGACTCCTCCACTTAGTCCGATTACAACTCTTTTCATACTTATCC
Organism: Mycoplasma miroungirhinis; assembly: GCF_013008815.1. Lineage (GTDB taxonomy): Bacteria > Bacillota_I > Bacilli_A > Mycoplasmatales > Metamycoplasmataceae > Metamycoplasma > Metamycoplasma miroungirhinis. The sequence goes on from NZ_CP053097.1 coordinate 232,596, forward strand.
TTTTTAATATTTATTATTTTAATTTTACTTTAAAAAAGCTTAAAAATAAAAAAATAGATAGCAAGTACTATCTACTAGAATTAATTAATTTAAAGCCTTTTTAGCTTGTTTTACTAATTCTTCAAATGTTTGTGGATAATTAATTGCTAATTCACTTAGCATTTTTCTATTCACTTGAATATTTGATTTTTTTAATCCATCAATTAAACGTGAATATGAAATTCCTAATGGTCTTGCTGCTGCATTAATACGAGCTATTCATAATTTTCTAAAATCACGTTTTACTTGTTTTCTATCTCTAAATGCATATGTTCATGATTTAACAACTGCTTGTTTAGCTACTTTATACCCTATTGATTTGTGTCCTCAGTATCCTTTAGCTAATTTTAGTCATTTGTTACGTCTTGCTCTTGTAACTGTTCCACCTTTTACACGCATATTAAATCCTTTCTATTTCTATTATATTAATTCTTTTAATCTTTTGTAATCTGATTTAGCCATTAAACCTGATTTACGTGATTGTCTTTTTTGTTTTGTTGTTTTATTTTGAGCTAAGTGTGAACGATATGCATTTCCACGTTTAATTTTTCCTGATGCTGTGACTTTAATACGTTTTTTTAAAGCACTTTTAGTTTTCATTTTAGGCATTTGTATCTCCTTTATTGTTTGTGTCTTTATTTTTTTCTAGTTGTAACACTTTCTTTTTATCTTTTTCTATATACATATCTAAGAAACGATCATTTACTAATGTTGCTTCTTTAGAAATTTTTGCAACATCTTCTACATATGAATAAAATTTATTAAGAACTTCTTGACCTATTTCAGGACGAGTCATTTCTCTTCCTCTAAATTTTAAACTTACTTTAACTCTATCACCATCGATCAAAAATTCTTTAGCTTTTCTTGCTTTTGTTTGTAAATCGTGATCTCCAATATTAACAGTTAATCTAACTTCACGATTTATTGTTACAGCTTGTTTTTCTTTTGTTTCTTTGGCTTTTTTCTTTCTTTCGTATTTAAATTTACCGTAATCTAATATTTTAGTTATTGGTTTATTATTTGCAATTGAAATTAAAACTAAATCCATTTTATCGTTTTTAGCCATTTCAATAGCTTCTTTTTTATCTAAAACACCAATTTGTTCTCCATTTGAATTTAATACAAATACTTTTTTGTATGGTATATCATTATTTAAAACATGTTCACTTTTTGGTCTTTTATCTTTTTGAAATTGTTTTTGATTTGATTGTATAAGTATCTCCTTAATAAATAAAAAAAGTGGTTTTATCCACTTCTCACTACAATATGTAAAAACATAGTAGCAACCCGATCTTTAAATAGACCAAGGTGAGAAATGAATCTTCTTTTTGCTTTTAATGCTTCTACATTTTAACATATTTTTATTTTAATGATAAAAATTTTTGATTTTTAGAAATTTCCAGGTGGATTAATTGAACCAGTTGCGATTAATATTAAATCAATTAATCATCAAACTCCAAATCCTCCAGCTGTTATTAGTTTTAATACACCTAATCCAATTTGACCTTTCATAAATCTATCAATTCCTAGTCCACCTAGAAAAAATGAAATAAGTAAAAACACTCCTTTATTTTAATAATACAATATATTAACTAATTATTTTGAAAAATTAGCTAATTCTAAAATCTCTTTAAAATATTTTTTATATTCTGCATGTGTATTTGTAAATGAAATTAATAAATTAATAATTAAAGATATAACAGTCATAGGACCAACTCCACCAGGTACTGGTGTTATTGCATAACAAATATCTTTAATATCATCAAAATCACAATCACCAGTAATTTTATTATTTTTATCCCGATGAATACCTACATCAAAAACTACTGCATTGTTTTTAACATACTTTTTTGTAATTAAATGTTTTATTCCAGTTGCAACAATTAATACATCGTGTTTATTTAAATAACCAATATTTGAATTTTTATTATAACTAGTTACATTTTTATTTTTATGTAAAAGTGCATATTTAACAGGTTGTCCAACTATTTGACTTTCACCAACTACTCCAATATTGGTAGTTTCTAAATTAATTTTATAATAATTTGCAAGAATAATAATTCCTAAAGCCGTTGCAGGTAAAAAACTTTTTTGTTTATTTTTTAGTTTTAAGGCATTAATTTCATTTAAACCATCGATATCTTTTTGCTCATCGATATTATTTAATATTTGATTTTTATTTAAATGTAATGGTATAGGAAGTTGTACTATTAACCCATCTACTTGATTTTGAATATTTTTAATTTCATTAATGAGTATTTCATTTGTAATATGTTCAGGATATTTAAATAAATATGCTTCAAAACCTAATCTTTTAGCAGTTTCTAACTTATGTCTGATGTATATATTAGATTCTTCTAAATCACCAACTTGTACAATACCTAATTTAGGTAATGAAGTCAAATTAATTGTTTTTAAAATATTTGCAATTTTATTTTCTAATAAATTAGCTAATTGTTTTCCATCTAAAAGTATTTGCATATTTATCCTTTTTATCCTATATTAAATAATGTACATTATATTATACTTTAACAACCATTAATTTAATAATTAAGACAAAATTATCTTTTTTAATTATTTTAAAATCTTTATTATTGATATTTTATTTATATATAAATATGATTTATTATTTTTTTTTATTTTTTATGGTTTTCCACAAAAAAAAAAAAAAAAACAAGTTTATAATTTTAATATCTAAAAAATTAAATATAAATATATAAGATAATTTAGATTTTTAATAATTCAATTTAAACAATAACTTCAATTAAAAAATAAGGAAAATAAAAATGAGAAAAAAACATTTTTTATATATATTAAGTGCTCCTACAATTATTTTACCTTTATTTTTAAGTTCATGTACAACAGATTTTAATGCGATCAAAAATATTAAAACTGGAGAAGAAAATAAAGATAAAAAAACACAAAAAAATTTAGATAATCAATCATCTCATTTAGATAAAAAGAAATCTTCTCAAAATTCAGATGATTTAAAACAAACAAATAAAGTTTCTAAGAAAGATGAAACTAAAAAAGAAACAAAAGAAGCTAAAAATAATACAAATAATCAACAAATAAATAAAAAAGTAGAACAAGATCCTTCCAAAGAAAATATACACAAAAATATTGACAATAAAGAAGAAAATAAAAATGTAGATAATAATTTATCTACTAAAACAAATGAAGTAAAACAAAAGAAACCCAATGAATCTCAACAACCTGAAAAAGTAAATACTCAAAGTGATATACAAGAAAATAAAACTTCTGATTCTCAACAACCATCTCAACAAACTGAACATGTTAATAGTTCAAGTCAAACAAAAACAAATGTTACTGAAACTGAAAATGTAGATAATACAAAAACACAACAACCAGAAGAAGTTCAAACCAATCAAAATGAAAATAATATTCAACAAGATAATCAAACATTATCTAATCAAGAAAATACACATCAAGAAACAGTTTTTAGTGACGTAAACTATGAAAGTAAAATTACAGAACTTAAGAGATTAAATCAACAATACACTGTTGATAATATTCAATTAGTTGATAATCTGGATAATAACAACTATCTACTTTTTCATTTTGATAATTTAGGTGCTTATAATCAAAAAAATACATTAAGTTTTAATTTAAATTCTGAAAATTACAATGTGGATTATGATGGTAATTCAAAAAATGTTTTAGTAAAAATTAAAACCAATACTGTATCAAATATTAGTAATATAAAACTAAATAACCAAAACATTTCATATTCAAAATCAATTAATACATTAGCAAGATCAACTAATGTTAATAACAATTTATGGGTAAATTCAGTTTCATATGATAAAAATAATCAAAACATTACTTTATATTTAAATAATAATTTTAATGCTGATATGAATTCAAAAGTTTTAGTTGAACTTAAACCATCTGAAAATATCTATGGTTCTGATTTAGTTTTAGAAGGTAATTACGAAAATAATCATATTGTTTTAAAAAATGTAAATAATTTAGATAAAAGTATAAAAGATTGAGTTGTAACAAATGTTTTTGATTTAAGTGCAAGAAAAAGTTTATCACTTCCAAAAGATAAAACATATACTTCAATTTCATCATCTTATAAAGCTTATAATCCAACAGATATTAAATTTAGTTCTGAAAATCAATTTTTAGGAAATATTAATGAACTAAAAATAGTTAAAGATAATTCAAAATATAATACTTATAATGGTCATATCGAATTAGATTCTACAGCGTTAGAAAATTTAGATATGTTAAAACAAAAATATATAAAAATTAACTTTGTAGATGCAAAACAACTAGAATACGATACTACACAACCATATTCTCAATCTGATATAAATACATATGGACAATTTTTTAATGGTTTAGATTTTAAATTAAGAAAAGATAGAATAAAAAATATTAAAAGCATAGTTTTAACATATGATCAATTAAATAATTTTAAAATAAGTAATTTACCTGCATTAATAACTTGAAAATTTAAATCAGTTGAATTAGTAAATAAATATAATTTCCAACCAGAAAAAGAATTAGAAGTCAAAAATAAAAATCAAATTCAAGATATAAAATTTGAACTTTCAACTCAAAACACAAAATCTCATGGTTATAAAGATAATAATTACTCATTAAATAAATTAAATTATGAAAACAAAGATAAAACATATTATATGGATGAAATTTCTCAAACTGATAATATTAATTGAGAATATAATGATGAAAACTGAATAAAAGCAAATGATTATTATTTATACCAAACTCAATATTATTATGCAAAAGATAAATTGACTAATAAATCATTTACACGTAAATTCCCAAATATTGAATTTAATAATCATAAAAAATATAACTTTGCTACCTTATCTCAACATTTTCAAGATAAAGAATTAAAATTAAATGATACTAAAAATATTTATACATATGAATTTGATTTAAATAATTTACAAAATATTGAAAATAAAAATGCTATTATAAGTTTTAATTTCTTTGCAAATCCTTTAAATATCGAACCATCAGAATGAATTAATTATCAAAATTCATATAAAGTAAGTTTTTCATATGATAGATTAGTTTCAACAAAACATTTTAATGATTTAAAAATTGAATTAATTAGAAATTGACAAGAAATTTATAAATACTTTGGAGTATTAATTGATTATAAAGGAGCTCTAAATTCAACCTTAAATAACGAAGATATTGAAAAATTAGTTAATGAAAATTTAAGTTTAGATGCTGAAATTAAAGATCACAAATTAATTATTAAAATAAAAGCTAAAAACGGAATTTTAAATTCAAAAATTTATTTACACGATATTTCACAACAATTATCAACATATGTAGAAAAATATCAAAACTACTTATCAATAATGTATGAAGAAGATGAAAATAGTTCAAATAAATTAACTTTTAATCCAAATGCTAAATATCCAAATCAATTAAAACTTCCTGCATTTATCTATTCAAAAAATGATAATTGAAAAATTGTTTATGATAACACTTATAATAGTGTAAATAAAGATGATGGAACAGATAATTCAATTTCTTATAGACCTCAATTTGAATTTTCAACAATTAAAGCTAAAACAACAGGTCCATTTGATAATCAAATATTTGATGATGTTTTAAAAAGAGAAATTTCTTTAGATTTTGGTACTGGTTGAATGATTGCAAAAGTAAAACCTGATGATGATAATGATAATAGATATTATGTAGCAACTAATCAACACGTTCCAGTAAATTATTCTCAAAATATTTCAGCTCCTAAAGAACATCAAAATACTAATGATACTGATTTTTATTTAAACACAAATTATTGATCAATTAGAGGAGATATTTTTTGAGAAGCTGATGATAATAGAGAAATATTAGGAAATAAAGTAACAAGTGGAAATCCTAATAATACAATAACACCAATAACATATTCAGGTTTAGATTGAAAAATTCATATTTTTGATATTAGTGATTTATTAAATTATTATGATCAAAACAAATCAAATAGCAATAGAGAAAATGATCCTAGATTTAAAAGTGCTGAACAAGTTCATAGTTGAAAAACTTTAAGACATATTAAATTTTCAGATAAAGGTAATTACATAAAAAATAATACTTTTATCACAACTTATCTTTCAACTTTCCCAGGTCATTTCCCTTCTCACAAAAGAAATGTGCAAATTAGAAATAATTTTATTGTAACTTATAGTTTAGATAGTGATCCAGGAGAACAACATCATACAAAATCTGAAGCATTTGGATTCCAACAAATATTTAAAGACATAAGTGCAAATGCTTATAACTTTTTACAAGGTGGTTCATCTGGAACAGGAATATTTGATTATGAAGGTAATTTTTTAGCAATTCATGCTGGAAAAGATGATGGTTATAATATAGGATTTATTTTAAATAGTCCAAGAGTTAATTTTGCAGGAGAAATTAATACATTTAATACTAATTCCTTTGCTTATAAAGTACAAAGATTAAATAGATTGTATCCAAAAAACATTGGACTTCCTGATGTATTTACAACATTTGAAAAACCATTTAAATAGAAATGATTAAACATGAAAAAAATTAAAACTAAAAAATGATTATTTGTTTTTTCTATATCAACATTACCATTAGTGTTTATAGCAAATAGTTGTGCTTATCAAACTAAAAAAGATACTGATGATTCACAAGAAAAAATTAAAACACCTAATGTTGTTAAAAAAGAAAATAATAATAAAAGTCCTGAAAATAAAAATAATAATGTTGTTAAAACAAATGAACAACCCAATAATTCTACACAATCAAATCAAAATTCAGTAAATAACAAAACTGATCAAGATACAAAAAAACACAATGAAGTAGATCAAAATTTAAACAAACAATCAACACCAGAAAAAAAACAAACTAATCCTCGACCTTCTACAAATATTAATCAAGTACAATCAAAACATAAAACCGAAAGTTCTCCAAAACAACAAGAAATTAAACAAGAAACTAAAAAAACTGAAAATCCAGTTAATGTTAATAAATCAAATCAATCACAGTCTTCAACTAAAACAGAAGAACAATCAAAGGTTGATTCTCAAACTAAAACAGAGCAACAATCACAACCTAGTCCTAAAACAGAAATAAAAGAACAAAAACAAGAAATTGTTCCAAATCAAACAAAACAAAATGATTTATCACAAAATCAAGTTTCAGAAAATAATTTACATAGTCAAAATCCAAATAATATTCCATTTATTCCAGTTAAAGATACAGCTTATATAAGAAAAAGTTCACATATTGGTGCAAATTTTGATAAAAATCCTTTAAATATTGTTAATGAAAATAACTTTAATAATAATTCTGTTTCTACAGAATATGCTCAACTTTTAGCAAATAACAATTATTTAAATTATCCACATCAAAAATTTAATCCTATTGTTCCAAATATAACTGAAGTTGCTTTTAATGAAGCAATATTTGGAGCAAATTCAATTGATCTTTACTTTTCTATTAAAGGTCCATATAATAAATATGTATTAGAATATGAAGATACAACTAATAACAATACAACAACAAAAACAATTGATTTATTAAAAACTAATAAAAATATTTTTAAAACAACTATACAAACAGGAAGAGAATTTAAAAAATTAAAATTAAAAAATATTAAAAATAATCAAAATACTATTTTTAGTTTTTCTGATGAATCAAAATATACAATTAATGCTCAAACATTAAATACTAGCACAATTTATTTTTTCAGAGTAACAGATCATTTTAGAAAAAATATTTCTAATAATACTTTAAATATAAGTTTTGATCTTGAAGAACAAAGTGATTATTTTCCATTAGAAACTTTTAGATTTTCAAACACATTATTTAAAAAATGATAATACCACTCAAACAGTACAATTTTCAAAATCAATTTCAACTATAAGTCGTCATAAAACTGCTACATTTAGTGCAACACTAAATTTAGAAAATATAAAATCATTTGAAGGTTTATATATAAAAGGTGCAGACGTAAATAGTTTTACAAAAACAGTAATTCCAACTCTGTATGGCTGAGATTTTAGTATTCCAATACAAAATTCAGACTTTGACATTAATAATGTAAATATTTCAAATGATAAAGTCATTATTCATACATCTGATTTAAGTAAAATAAGTGAAACTAATATTCAATTATTAGTAAAAAGTTATGAACCTTTTGAACCTTGATCAAAAATAATTACAGCAACCAAAACAAATAATAACACTTTAGAATTTAACACTTCTGATTTAAATAAATCAATTGATAAATATATAATTACAGATATAAAATTAAATGAAAATGAAATCATTAATTTAGGTTTTCAAGAATCAAAATATTCATTTAACTACAAACAAAGTGTTAATAATGAAGTTTCAATTGACAAATTAAATGTTTTTGTAGATCAAAGTACAAAATCTGTTTATGGTTCATTACAAATGAATTTTAATAACCATATTGAAAAATACAAAAATAAATGAATAGAATTAGAATTTATTCCAGATATTAATGAAATTGGACAAAATATTTATCCAAACACATTTAAAGTAGTTATAAAATTCGAGGAATTTAGTAAATTTGGATTAAATGGATTTAATCCTGATATTAAATTTAGACTAAACAGTGCTAAATTTGTTTATCCTCAAACTTTAACTGAATATGCAAATATTAATATTCAACATTTAAATGATTTTAGTTTTCGTTATCATTTTGATTATGAAGATAATTTAATAAATCAACATATAAAAAATGATCAAAATAACACAAATTCAACAAATACTAATTTATTAAGTAATAGTTTAAATTTAACAAAAAATGACTTAATTAATTTAACTACTGATGCTGCACAAAATTCTAAATCAAATGATACTATTTTATATAGTGAACAAAACTTTTATGCTTTATCTCGTTATTTTACTTTTGTACATAACAATGCTTTATCACATAAATTACAAACAATAAACATGGTAGATGAACAAAATAATAAAATTAACTATCAAATTATTCAAGGTAGAGAAATATTAAGAAATACATTATGAAATATTAATCAAAATTATAACAAAGCAGAAATTTCTAAGAATTTAGATTCATATAAAAATTGAGAAAATATCGAAGATAAAATGGTTGTTAATATTAATTTTAAAATGGATTTATTTAAAAATCTATTAAAAGATGTTAAACAATTAGGATTCTCAATAGATAATAAGAGTGTTTTAACTGCTTCATTTATGTATAAGGATTTAAAAAATATTAATAATAATGATTTTTTAACACCAACAATAGATTTTGATACTGAATTTACTGAGCATTATCAAAATATCAACAATTTTAAAGCTTTATTATTTAATTATTCATTTAAAATTCAAAAAATAAATAATAAAGAATTTAAACTAATAGTTGAAGCAAAAAATAATAATGCATTTTTAATTGATGATCTTAGTTTACATTATTTTGCTAATAAAAAAACAGCATTATTATCTGAAGCTTATATGTCAATTAGTTATCCTAAAAAAGATAATGAATCAATTAATATATCATTTAATTCAGTACCATTTAAAGATAATACTCCTTCATATGCAACTAATAAATTAATATTAGATCCAAAAAGAACTAATAATAATTTAGAAGATTTAAATTATGATACATTTTTATCAAATAAAAGAGAAGATACAGCAAGAAGATTATGAAAAGAAGATAACCAAGCTGGAGGATTAAATGCATTAAGACAAAGAGTATTTAGTTTTAATGATGCAACTAGTGCAAGCGTAAGTGTTTTAGGTCCAGTTTTAGATGATCCTAATGATTATCGTTTTTATGTAGTAACTAATACTCACGTTTCAAGAGGTTGAGCTGATTCATCTAAACAAGGTTTAGATACAAATATTGAAAAAACAATCAATGCAAATTTTAGAATTCCAAATGTTATTACTAAACCAACAAATTACGATAATGAAGGTTATACAGGACCTTTTGGAAGCGAATTATATTGAAAAACTAGATTTGATGTTGATTTAGATTTAGTATCTAATTATCGTGATAGTGATCAGTTTTGAAACTTTAATAATGTAAAAGATGGATACAATAATAAAGTAATTTCATATCTTGACAATGCACAGGCTAGATTTGATATGTCTATTTTAATTGTTGATTTATCTCAGTTCTTTTTAACTTATGCAAATAATTCACAAAAATATCAAGATTTACCAGAAGATCAAAAGAAAATTGCAGATTATATTTTAAATTGAAAAAAATTAAAATTAATAAAAGCATCACGTGAAGCTTTTCATATTAATGATTATGTAAATTTAAATTGATTTTTCGGTGGTTTTCCAGTTGATTCTGGACATAATAATCTTGATGAAATTTCTGGTGGACAACGTTATCGTGAATATATTTATGGAAATAGTGCTCCAATTATAAGACAAACTCATGGTACCACTAATGTTTCTAATTCAGCTATTTCATTTTCAACTAGAGTAATAGATTCAACTGGTGGAGCATCTGGTTCAAGTGTTTTTGATAGTCAAGGAAATTTAGCAGCATTATATACAGCAGCTAGTGCTGGTTATGGTTATGCATATATATTTAATGGAAATAAATGAGATTTTTATGGGAATGGTACTAAACCATTTAATAGAGCAAGTTTCTATGAAAAAATGCGTTTATTAGCTTATTTATATCCTGAAAGATATAATCAAAAAGACTTCGAAGAAAAAGGTTTTAAATTCTTATAAATTTATTTATTAAATTAATAACTAATATAATATCAAGTACAGACAGCTGTACTTGATTTTTATTAATTTAATTAATATCTATTGTTTTATATATGTATTAAAATAAATGAAAACATCATCTTTTATGTTTATTTTTGTATAATAATATCATGCAAAATAACATAGAACAAATAGTGTTTCAAACACTACAAAATTATACTAAAACTAAAATAACTTTAAATTCTGAAATAAAAGATTTAAAAATTGATTCACTTGATTTAGCACAAATTATTATTGATTTAGAAACTACTTTTAAAATAACTGTTCCTGATCAAGAATTATTAACTATATCAAAAGTAAGTGATATTATTGAAATTATAAAAAAATATTAATTTTGTTATATAATAATATAGCAAATATTGCTTAGGGGTATAGTTCAATGGTAGAACAACAGGCTTCAACCCTGTGTGTTGTGAGTTCGAGTCTTGCTACCCCTGCCATTATTGATATTTTTAGCAAGCTGCTTTGCAGCTTTTTTTTATTAAAATTTAAGTAATTAAAAATTCGGTAATGATACCGAATTATTAATTATTTTTCTTCTTCGTCTTTTTTATTTCTCTTTTTATTGATAAAGAAATATATCATTGCAGGAATAATTATAACTGGGATTACAAGTAGAAATAATAATCAAAATGAGTTATTATAACTAATTTCATCTTGTTCTACAACGTTTTTTAGCATAGCTACATTATCTGCTAATGAATCACTAAATTGAATATTTTCAAGTGCATTAATAGCACTACCGCTTTTTAAATTAGCTGTTTTTTCAATTAATTCTTGAAGTTCTTTTGTTAGTGCTACATTAGGTAATGAATTAGCTAAAGAAGATTGTAGTTTCTTAATTTTATCTTGACCATTGTCACCAAAATTATCGTTTGCAACAAATTTATTTGAAAATGCAAAAGTATTTAATCATTGTGTTTCTAAGTCAAAATATGAATTTTTAATTTCTTGTAGTTTTGCGTCATTTGCATCGTGTTCTGTTTTATAATAGTCATTTAATTTTGCATAAATTGTTTTTTTTATTTTTTGGTTACTTGTTTTATTTACTCTATTATAAAATGATTTAACTGGTTCATATTTTAAAGTTATTTTACTTAATTTATCATATGCATTATCTAAATCTTCTTTTGATAAAGATTCAACATCTAATGTTTTCATATTGTTAACATTATCAAAAATTCATTTATCAATATCATTATTTTTATCTAAATTTTCAAATTCTTTTAATTTATAGGTAATTCATATTTTTTCCATTTCTGAATTTCAGTTTTGAATTTGGAAAGTTTTTGGATTATCGTAATCACTATTAGAATCTAAAACTTCATGATTTGCTATTATAGTGTTTATTTTATTTAAGTCTTCTTGATATTTAGAATCTTGTTGATCTACTTTATTAAAAGCAATTTGAATTTTATCAATTAATTCTTTATATTTATTTTCTTCTATTGTTAAATCTTTAAATTCATCAATTGATAATTTCTTTTCTGTTTCTTGGAAAATTCCACCATCTGTTTCAGAAACGACATTATATTTTTGTCTAATTACATAATCATTAAATACTGTTGATCCTAAATCATTACCTGTTAATAATGAAATTTGATTTCTAAATTTTCAAGTTGCATATTTATCAGTTTTTTCAATTTCATTATCTTCTGTTTTTTCTGTTATTTTTAAGTTTTGGTTATTTAAATTTAGATTGTAATTTTTAGTGAAATTAGTTAAAATACTATCTTTAAACATAACTTCTTTTTTATTTGCATAATCAATTGAAGCATTAACTTTAAGTGTTTCTTTTTTAAAAATAGTATCTAAATAACCTCTTAACTTACTATTAATTTCTCGAATTAAAGTTTCTTTATAAGTATTTCAGAATGAAGTATAAGGTGCTGGTTCAAACATTGAAATTGTTTCTATTGATTTTTGTTTTAATTGTTCAATTATTTCTTTTTTATCAGAAGCTAATGCGAATTCATCCTCAGGATTATTACTTGTTAATTCATTTGTTACTATTTCTAGTATTTTATCAAATAAAGCTGTATAGTAAGCTTTTGCATGTTCAACAGTATCATCAAAAGTAAAGCTTCCTTGATTTTGTCCTTTAAATGGATTTGTAGCTGTTGTTTGAGTTACTGAATTATTATCTGCATAACTTGTAATAGAATCATTGAAAGTATTAGATGATTTATTTACATTTTTATTTAATACAATAATAGATGAAAGAATAGAAATTGATGATAATGCAAATAAACTTGTAAGTAATATTTTTTTATTTTTTTTCATTAATTTACCTCTATTTAATTTTAATGGATATAGATATATTTACAATATATATATATATATAGAAAATTATATATTAAAATAAAAAATAATGCAATTTTTATAAAATTTTGAAGTTAATTTATTGAAATTCACATTTTATTTAACATCATTTTAGTTTAATTAAAAATAAATTCTTGATTTTAGAAACAAAATTTTTAAGGTTTTTAAAAAAATAAAAAACCACATAAAAATGTGGTGGTCATTTTTGATATGGTGCCGTCAACTGGAATTGAACCAGCGACCCCTTCCTTACCATGGAAGTGCTCTGCCCCTGAGCTATGACGGCAGTTATTTAATATTATACTTTATTTTTCAATTTAATATTAAAAACTGTATAATTTAAAAATATTATGAACAGTACAACAGAAAAATTACAAAAGTTTGTTTCTTCTTCTGGCTTAATGAGTAGAAGAAAAGCAGAAGAAGAAATACAAAAAGGTTATTTTAAAATTAATAATAAAATTGCAACATTAGGTGATAGAGTTTCAAAGACTGATAAGATTTATTATAAAAATAAAATTATTGCCAATAATCATCAACTGCTTTATATTGTTTTAAATAAACCTAAGTATGTTGTATCAACATTAAATGATCCACAAGGTAGAAAAACTATTAAGGATTTTTTAAAAACTTCACAATACGTATATCCCATTGGTCGTTTAGACTTTGATACTACAGGTGTTTTATTAATTACAAATGATGGTGAATTAACAAATAAATTACTTCATCCTAAAAATCAAATACCAAGAAAATATATTGTAACTTTAGAAAATAATTTAACAAATAATCAATTAGATTGACTAAATTCTAGTAATGTATTTATAGATGGTCAAAGATCATTACAAAAAGTAATTTATTTAAAAGAAAAAAACTATGAGGTTACTTTATTTGAAGGAAGATACCATCATGTTAAAAATTTATTTAAAGAAGTTGATAATAAGGTAATTAAATTACACCGAAAGGCTTTTGCTTTTATTGATGATTCTAATTTACGTAGTGGTCAATCAAGATTATTAAATGAGCAAGAAATTGAAAATTTAAAAAAAATACCAAGTGTATAACTTAGTATTTATAGTATGAATATTAAGTATAAAGCTTAATATTTTATTTTTTAAATAAATGATTATAAATTTGCATATATTCAGAAACTGGTATAAATTTAATTTGTTTTTTAACTTCATCAGGAACATCCACTAATTTTTTTTCATTATTTTTAGGAATGAAAATAGTTTTTATTCCAAATTTTGAAGCTGCAAGTGATTTTTCTTTTAATCCCCCAATGGCAAGAACTTTACCTCTTAAAGTTATTTCGCCTGTCATTGCTACTGTTGGAGAAACAGATTTTTTAGAAAGTGCACTTATTATTGCAGTCGTAAATGTAACTCCGGCACTAGGTCCATCTTTTGGTACAGCACCTTCTGGAACGTGAATATGAATAGTATTATTTTCAAAATCAAAATCAATGTCAAATTCTTTTGCATGTGATCTTACATAATTTAGTGCAATTTGAGCTGATTCTTGCATTACTTCTTTTAGTGAACCTGTTAGTTTTAAACCTTCTTTTCCTGCAAAAGTGCTTACTTCAATTGCAAGTGTAGAACCACCATAACTAGTTCAAGCTAAACCATTAACAGAACCTATTTGATCTTCTTTTTCATTTTCACTATCTTCAAATTTGACTGGTCCTAAAAATTTAGTTACTTCATCATAAGTTATTTTAAATTCGTTTTCAATTTCTTTACTTAATAGTTTTACAACAATTTTTCTAGCAATTTTATCTAAAATTCTACTTAATTCACGTACTCCTGATTCGCGAGTATAGTATTTAATAATGTAATTTAAAATTTCATCACTTACTTTAAATTGTTTTTTAGTTAAAGAATTAAATTTTAAAACTTTAGGGATTAAGTGTTTTTTAGTAATTTGTAATTTTTCAATTGAAGTATATGAACTTAATTCAATCATTTCCACTCTATCTACAAGTGCTTCAGGAATATTTTCAAAGTAGTTTGCAGTTGCTATAAATAACACTTTTGATAAGTCATATTCAATTTCTAAATAATGATCTTGGAAATTAACATTTTGTTCTGGATCTAAAACTTCTAATAAAGCAGAAGTAGGATCTCCACGGTAATCTGCTGACATTTTATCAATTTCGTCTAATAAAATTACTGGATTTGAAACACCTGCTTTTTTTATTGCATTAATGATTTTTCCAGGCATTGCCCCTACATAAGTACGACGGTGTCCTCTAATTTCACTTTCATCTTTTACACCACCTAGTGAAACTTTTATATAAGGTCTTTCTAATGCTTTTGCAATTGAACGTACTAATGTTGTTTTTCCTACCCCTGGTGGACCAATTAAAGTTAAAATAGGCATTGGTTGAATAGATTCATTAACTAAACTACCTTCTTTATTGACAAATAAAGTTTTATCGATAAAGAATTTATCTGTATTTGGTAATTTAATTAAATCGTTTTTATGTGATTTTTGTAATTTATTATGAGTTAAAACAGCAATAAATTCTAAAATTCTTTCTTTTGGATCTTTTAGTCCATAATGATGTTCATCAAGTATTTTTTTTGCATTAATCAAATTTAAATTTTCTACAGCAACTTTTCTTCAAGGTAGGATTTGTAATAAATCTACATAGTTTTTAGAAATATTTGCTTCTGGACTTGCAGGCATCATATTTTTAGTTTTTGATTTTTCTTTTTCAATTGCTTTTATAACCACTTCTGGGAATTGTTGTTTTAATTCTTTATTAGAAACAAATTCCTCGTAGTTTGTTTCTGAACTATCGTCACCTAGTGATTTTTGAATAATTCTTAATCTTTCACGCAATAAAAACTCTTTTTGTTGTTCTTCTAATTCACCTCTTAAAGTACTATCAATTTCATTATCAATTATTTGTAATTTAAATTGATTTAAAATAAGTTGAATAAGTATTTCAGCTTTTACTACATAATCATTTTGTGAAAATATTTTATATTTTTCTTCTGCATTAAATTTTTGAACTTTAATTTCACTTTTTAAAATTGATTTTGCAGTTTCTTCATCAATATTTTTGATTGAATTTGTAAGTTGCTTAATTAAATCATTTTGTAGTTCATCACTTTTTTTAGAAGATAGGTTATTAAAAAAATCAGTGATTTTATTTAACAGTTCTTTAAATACATTTAAATCTGAAACATATTCTTCAACTTCTTCAACTTCTATAGAACCATCTTCAATTGTATCTTCATTATTATCTGAAATATTTAATGGTACTATTTGTTTTAGTAAAACCTTTTTTAACCCTTTAAAAACAACAAGTTTATTATTAGTATTAGCTTTATTTAGTGATTTTACTTCTACTATTTCAGCAATAACTCCATATTCATAAAAATTATCTAATGTTTTTGGAGTTAGTGATGGTTTTTTTAATGTTGCTATTACAATTTTTTCATTATTTTTAATAGCATAGTCTAATATTTTTAAACTATCTACTTTTCCAATGGTAGTTTCTAATGAATCATCAACCATTAAAACTTTATCTTTGATGCCAATTATAGGATATTTCATCTATTCCTTCCCTTCATTATAAAACATTATAGCAAATTTTTAGCACTCTAACTAAAAAAGTGCTAAAAATTAAAAAAGAGACTAAACCTTCTTATTTTGTTCCAAATAATCTATCACCAGCATCTCCTAAACCTGGTACTATATAATTATTTTCATTTAAATAATCGTCTTTAGTAGCTAAATAAATATCAACATCTGGAAAAGCTTGTTGAATTTTATTAAGACCTTTATCAACACCTACTAAACACACTAGTTTAATATTTTTAAATCCTTCTTTTTTAAGTTTATTTATTGCATCATATGCACTTACACCAGTTGCTAACATAGGATCAACTACAAGAACATATGAATCTTTTGATACATTTGGGATTTTATAAAAATAATCGATTGCTTGAAAAGTTTTTTCATCTCGATAAATACCAATATGTCCAACTCTAGCCTGTGGTACTAAATCTAAAATTCCTTGTACCATTCCTAATCCAGCTCTTAAGATAGGAATAATTACTATTTCTTTATCTAAAAAGTATCCTGTAGTTTTTATTCCAATTGGAGTTTCGATTGTTTTTTCTTGAGGTTTGTAATCTCGTAAAACTTCAAAAACCATTAATGATGCTATTTCATTTAAATTTTTTCTAAATATATCGTGAGAAGTATTTTTATTTCTCATTGTTGTTAATTTAGTTTTTATTAATGGATGATTAAATATTTGCACCATATTTAGTTTCTCTTTTCTTCAAAAATTTTCACTGATTTACTCATACCAAATCGATTAGCTCCAAGTTCAGCCATTTTTTGCATATCTTCATATGATTGAATTCCACCTGCTGCTTTAATTAAAAGTTTGTCTTTAGCTATTTTTTTCATTATTTTAATATCATCAAAATTAGCTCCACGATAACTAAAACCAGTTGAAGTTTTTATAAAATCAGCACCAGATTGTAAAACTATTTCAGTAGCTTTTTCTATTTCTCAATTAGTTAATAATGCAGTTTCAATAATAACTTTTAAAACATTATTACCACAAGTTTCCTTAATTGCTTTTATTTCATTTAGAACATAATCATATTGAGCATCTTTAAAACGTCCGATATTAATAACCATATCAATTTCTTTAGCACCATGACTTAGTGCTAATTTGGTTTCGAAAACTTTTGCTTGTACACTCATTGCACCTAATGGAAAACCAACTACAGTACAAATTAATGTATTGGTATTTTGTAATTTTTCATATGCATATTTAATTCAACTAGGATTGATGCAAATACTTCAAAAATTGTATTTTTTTGCTTCATCTATTAATTTATCGATATCTTTTTGTGTTGCTTCAGGTTTTAATAAAGTATGATCAACCATTCTGTTATATTCCATTTTATCTCCTATTATTGAATTTTTTTAAGTATAATTGGACATTCAATTTGAATATCATTTATTTTTCAAAAATCATTTAAATCATTAATTATATTTTCATCAATTGGATTTGATGAATATAAAGTAAATAAAATATCTCCAATTTTGACTTGTTCATTAGTTAATTTATTTAAATAAATTCCGGCTTCGTTATCAATTTTATCTTCTTTTGTTTGTCTTCCTGCACCTAATTTCATTGCAGCAATTCCAAATTCAAGTGAACTTAAAATTTCTAAATAACCTGATTTATGAGCAATAATTTCTTTTTTATATTTAGGTGCAAATCAACTTTGTGAAAATATTTCTTCTACATTTCCACCTTGTGCTTGAATTCAATCTTTGAATTTTAAAAAAGCATTTCCACTATTAATTGCTTGATCTATTAATTTTTTAGCTTCAAATAAAGTTTTTGCTTTATTTGTTTCTAATAATAAAGTCGAAGCAGAAGAATAAATTAATTCTTGAAATTGTTTAGGACCATTTCCTTTTAAAGTTTCAATAGCTTCTAAAATTTCATTTTTATTTCCTATTGCTCGACCTAATGGTTGTTGCATATTGGTAATTTCTACTAAAACTTTTCGCCCAAGATTTTTACCAATGTTAACCATTTGATTTGCTAATTTAGTAGCTTCTTCAATATTTTTCATAAAAGCACCTGAACCGCATTTAACATCTAATAAAATAACATTAGAACCTGTTGCGAGTTTTTTTGACATTATACTTGATGCAATTAAAGGAACCGATTGAACTGTAGCAGTAACATCTCTTAATGCATAAATTAATTTATCTGCTGGAACTAATTGTTCATCTTGACCCATTAATACTAAATTATGTTTTTTAACAATATCTATACATTCTTGTTCAGTTAAAGAAATTTTAAAACCTTTAATAGTTTCTAATTTGTCAATTGTTCCACCTGTATGACCTAAACCACGTCCTGACATTTTTATAATTGTTAAACCTAAAGAAGCAAGTAAAGGCGCTAAAACTATACTAACTTTATCACCAACACCTCCAGTTGAATGTTTATCAACTACTATAGTGTTTAGGAAGTCTCAGTTTAAAACTTTACCACTATTCATCATTGCTTCTGTTAAATGCGCAATTTCTTGATCAGACATTGATTTTAATCTAATTGCCATTAATAAACTTGACATTTGATAATCAGGAATATTCTTATTTACATAATTAGTTATAATAAAATTTATTTCTTGTTTAGTTAATTCATGACCTTTAGCTTTTTTATCAATTAAATCAATTATTCTCATTATTGATAATCCTTAGCAATTGATAAAGCTAATTCCATCATTTTATTAAATGATTTTTCTCTTTCATCACTTGTTGTATATTCTTTTGTTACTAAATTATCTGAAATGGTTAAAATACATGCTGCTTTTTTGTTTAATTTTTCGGCAATTGTAAATAATCCATAACTTTCCATTTCCACACAAGCTGCATTATTACTTCTTGCTTTTCTTGCTTGTGCATTTTCATTTGTATAAAAAGCATCTTCTGAATGAATGTGTAATGTTTTAAGATCAATATTTAATTTTTTTGCACTATTTTCAATTTGTAAATTTATTTTGGCATTTGGATATGCTAGATGTTCTTGAGGCAGATTAAAAGCTTTTCTAAAACTTACATTTTCTCCATAACAACTTGAAGCTAATACTAAGTCATAAAGTTTTAAATTTTCTTCATATGATCCAGCTGAACCAACTCTAACAATTGCTTCTACACCATAAAAGTTATATAGTTCATAAGCATAAATTCCAATTGAAGGAATTCCCATTCCTGAAGCACAAATACTTACTTTATTTCCTTGATAATCTCCTGTATACATAAAGATGTTTCTTACATTTGAAACTAATTTTACATTTTTTAAATAATTTTCTGCAATATATTTTGCTCTTAGTGGATCTCCAGGCATAAGAACATATTTTGCTATTTCATTATCTTTTGCATTTATATGTGGTGTCATTTTATTCCTCCAGTTTTTAATATGTTTTAATTTTACCATATTCATATATTGTTTTTAATAAATTAAAAACACTCAAAAAAATTCAATAAAAAAAATCACAACTAGTGATTTAAAAAATGAAATAAAAAAAATGGGGCGGAGGACGGGGATCGAACCCGCGCATGCTGGAGCCACAACCCAGAGCGTTAACCACTTCGCCACCTCCGCCAAGTAGTTATTAAATTATAACATATTTTTTTAAATATTATTATTTACTTTTGAAAATTTTTCGTATTTATTAATTTTTAGATGTTTTGTTTTTTTAAGATTAAAAACAATAACAAATTCACCTTTTATGTTGTTATTTAATTGCTTTATTATTTCTTGTGCTGTTCCTGTATAAAAGGTTTCAAATTTTTTAGTCATTTCTTTTATTAAAAAAATTTTATAATCTGTCTCATTAAAAACTTCATCAAAATCAGTTAGTGATTTAAGTAATTTATGTGGAGAAATATAAGCTACATAAACACCATAATCAAGTTTTTTTAGTTGATTTTTTCTTTGTTCACTTTTATCTTTTAAAAATCCTAAAAAAGTAAATTGACTAGCAAAATTAGCTTTTATTATTGCATGAATAAGTGCAGTAGGTCCACTTATAATATCAAAATCTATCTCATTTTCATAACATTTTTTGATTAAATAAAATCCAGGATCACTAATTACAGGCATACCTGCATCAGAAATTAATGCAATTGTTTTATTTTCATTTTTAATCAAATCAATAACTTTATTAGACATAGTTTCTTCATTAAAATTATGATATGATATAAGAGGTTTTTTTATATTATAAAAATCTAGTAATATTTTTGAATTTCTTGTATCTTCACATAAAATAAGATCAACATTTTGTAATGTTTCAATTGCTCTAAAAGTAATATCTTTTAAATTTCCTATTGGTGTACCTATAATATATAACTTAGTCATATAAATTCCTTAATTGTAAAATAAAAGCTGATTTTTGGATCGTAAAATTGTAATTATTGTTATTAATTATGGTTTTATATTCATTAATTAAATTTAAAATATTTATTATATTTTTAGGAGATTTAGTAGTTATTAATTTATCGATTTGATTTTCATTAACATTGTTTTGTAAATAATAAATATTTAAAAAAACATAGTTTAAAAATTGTAAAATTAAAAAACTATTTTCAACATTCATTTGTGTTATTAAGATATTTATAAATGATGTTGATTGATTAATAGATTTTAAAATATCTTTTAAAATATTTTCCGTTTCTAATGAATATAAATTATTAAAAATCTCAATATCATTTGTAATAGTTTGATAAAAATGAATTAAAGGAGTATTTAATTTAGATAAATAATTATCAAATTCGTGTGTAGTTTCTTGATCAAAATTAATAATTATGCTTCTTGAAAGAATTGTTTTTAAAACTTTGTATTTATTATTTGTGGTTATTAAAACAAAAATATTATTTGCTAAAGTTTCTAAATATTTTAATAATGCATTAATTGCTTGATTGGAACCATTTTCAATATTTTTTATAATTAAAATATTTTTTACATTTTTATTCATTGTAAAAAATGTATCGTTAATAGAAGATATTAGATTATCCTTATTTAAGGAATCATTATCGCCTAAAATTTGAATATTAACTTGTTTATTTAGTTGTTTAAAATCAGTAAATTGAGAATTTTGTAATTTATTTATATAATATAAAATATATTTATCAATTTTAAAATTCGGATGTGATGAAAAAATAATTGATTGAAATGGTTTATTTTTTTGAAAAGAATTATTTATTAATTCATAAAAATAATTATTATGCATTTATAAAACTCGCTTTTTAAAAACATTTAAAACGTCATTTAAAACATTTTCAATAGATTGTGATGCATCAATAATCACAAATCTATCAGGTTCATAATCAATTAATTTTTTATAACCTTCATACAATTTTTTATAATATTCTAAATCAATTGTTTCCATTCGATCTAATACAAGACGATTTTCTGTTATTCGTTTTAAAGATATTTCTGGTTTTAAATCAAAAAAGATAATTAAATCAGGTATTGTGTAATTTGTGGCTACCATATTAATTTCTCTTACTTGCTCAATTCCTACACCACCTAAAAAACCTTGATAAATTAAAGAAGAGTGGTAATATCTATCACTAATGACAATTTTATTATTTTCTAATGCAGGTCAAATTGCTTTTTCGAGATTAATTCTTCTACTTGCAGCAAATAAAAGAGCTTCTACAGCGGGACTTAAATTATTATCATTATCTAAAATAAAATTTCTTATTTTTTCAGCTTCAGTACTTTTAGAACTTCCAGGTTCACGAGTAAAAATAAAATTATTAATGATATTTTCTTCAATAAATTTTTCTTTTAATTTACTTATTATAGTAGTTTTTCCACTACCATCCATACCTTCAAACGTTATAAACTTTGCTCTTTGCATATTTTCTCCTAAATTTCGATTTTATTTTTTAGTGATTGAACTAAGGTAATAGGATCCATAAAATCAACGCTAGCCCCGACAGGTATTCCAGTACTTAATTGATATATTTTTTTAGTTTTATCATTAACAAGTGATTTTAAATATTGCATTGTCATTTGTCCTTCAAGATTACTTGGTAATGCTAATATAATTTCATTTACATTTTCTATTGATAATAAAAACAATTCAATATTTTTTTGATCAATAAATATTTTTTTAACAGGATTTATTAATCTTTCAATTACAAAATATTTACCATTAAAAAAATCAAGATCTTCAAATTTTTGAATATCTTCTGCTTTTAATACAACTAATAACTTATTTGCATTGTTTCTTTTTTCACAAATATGACAAATTTCTGATTTATCAAAATTATTACAAATTTTGCATTTTTTATGCATTTGTTTAAAAATTTGTAAAACATTAGTTAAATTATTTACATATGTTTGATCAGAAAATAAAATAAAATAAATGATTTTTTCAGCTTGTTTGGTCGTTATTCCTGGTATGTCTTTTAAAAGTTTTAGCAACTGGTTATGTAATTCATCATTCATTAAAATGGTAAATTTCCTTGTGGTAATGATTTTGTTATTTCATCATAAGCATTATCAATAGTTTCCATTGCATCATTAAATGCAACAATAATTAAATCTTCTAATGTTTCAGGATCATCTGGATCAATTAATGCATTATTTATTTTAATTGATTTTAATTTTCTTGAACCTAAAACAGTTAGTGTAATTCCCATTTTTTCAACTACAAATTCTTTTTTAGCTATTTCTTTTTCTTTTATTTCCATTTCATTTTGCATTTTTTTTGCTTGTTTTAACATTTCTTGTATATTCATATTGACTCCTATTTTTTTATTTTTAACATATCGCCAAATATTTCTTGTGATTTTTTGAGATTATTTTGTTTATTATCATTAATTTTTTTATTTATATTACAACTTACAGGGGTTATTTTTCTCTGTGAAATTTCATTTCGATTTTCTCTTCAATACTGACTAGCTTTTTCTAATTTATTTCTATTAACTACAAAAATACAAATTTCTTTTGAAAATACCGATTTAATATATTCATAAAATTCAAATTCTTCTAAATATTGTAAATAAGTATTAATTATACTTTGATAATCTGCTAGAAAAATAATGAATTTTTCAGATGATAAGACTAATTTTATATTTGAAAATAGTTTTTTATAATTATCATAAGCAGGATTATTATCAGTGTCTAGACTTTTTAAAATATTACTTTTATATATAACTGATCAATTTGTATTATTTACTTCATGTTTTTCTTTTTGACTTATTAACATCATATTAATAATGTCATCAATTTCAATTTCTTTTGGTTCTTGAATTGATTCTAAGAAATGAGATTTTTCATCATAATCATTTTGTTCATCAAAAATATCAGACACAGTAATTACATCATCAGATTCTTCTTGATTTAAAATACTATCTTGAACTATTTCCTGTTCACTAGTTAAATCATTTTGTATAGTTACAAATTCTTGTGTATTATATAAAATAGAATTAATTTTTTGATTAGTTTGCTGTTCATTAATTATAGTATCATTTGCCAAATCATCAATGGGTAAAAATTTATTAATATTTTTTGCATAGGAATTTGAAGAATTTATTTGTTTTATTTGATTATGTTCAACTTGTTGATCAACAACTGGAATATTTAAATTATTAATATTGTTTAGATTTTCTTCAACTAGTGGAATTGAATTTATATGTTCATTTTTAAGTTGTGAATTTAATTCATTTAATGAAATATTTTCTTCTAATCCAGTTCAATTGTCTTCAATACTATTGTTTGTAGCTATATTTTTAATATTTTGTTTATTATCTTCAAATTCTAAAAAATCATTCAAATTATCATTTTTAGGTATTTCAGTTTGTTGTTGTGGCTGAGTTTTTGTATTATTAACGTGGTTTATAATATTTTTATTATCGTTTGCATCCTCAACAACAT
Source organism: Mycoplasma miroungirhinis (assembly GCF_013008815.1). Taxonomy (GTDB): domain Bacteria; phylum Bacillota_I; class Bacilli_A; order Mycoplasmatales; family Metamycoplasmataceae; genus Metamycoplasma; species Metamycoplasma miroungirhinis. The sequence goes on from NZ_CP053097.1 coordinate 257,185, forward strand.
CTTTATGAATTTCACTATATAGTTTAATTAATGAAATTTCAAATTGTTGTTTTGGTGTATCTGAATATTTAACATCTTTTAGAAGTTTAATAAAATGTTCTAATATTAAATATGAATTTGTTATATCTAAATCTAACTTTTCAATTTCAGATGGTTGTAAATTAATTAAAAGTGTAAAATCTTTTGTTTGTTTATAAATTATTAAATCTTTTAATATATCTAAAATATGAACAATTAATAATTCAGTATCTATTCCATTATCAAAAATATTTTCATTATATTTTAATGTTTCATTTAATGATTTATAAAAAACAAAATTTAACAATTTTATTATTGTTTCATTAGAAGTTAAACCAAAAATCATTTCCACATCTTTTTTTGTAACTTTCTTAGAATCACTAAAAATGGATACTTGATCAGCCATAGTTAATGCATCACGCATTAAACCATTACTTAATTTAGATAATAATTTTATTGCATCTTCTTCAAATTCAATATTTTCCTTTTCATAAACATATTTAAGTTGTTCAATAATAAATTTATTTTCAATTTTTTTAAAATTAAATCTTTGTACCCGACTTAAAACTGTTAAAGGAATTTTTTGAGGATCGGTAGTTGCTAAAATAAAAATTACATGTAATGGTGGTTCTTCTATTGTTTTTAAAAGTGCATTTCATGCAGATTTAGATAACATATGAACTTCATCTATAATATAAATTTTATATTTAGAATTAGTAGGTAAATTTTTAATATTTTCTTTTAAGTTTCTAATATCATCTATACCAGTATTAGATGCAGCATCAATTTCAATTATATCTAAATTATTATCTACATTTTTTGAACATTGCTCACAAGCTTGAATACTATTTAAATCTCGATGTGAACAATTTAAAGTAGAAGAAAAAATTTTAGCAATAGATGTTTTACCAGTTCCTCTAGGACCACTAAATAAATAAGCATGTGAAACTTTGTTACTTAAAATAATATTTTTTAATGTTTGAACGATATGCTCTTGACCTTTTATTTCTATAAAATTTTTTGGTCGATATTGTCTGTATAAAGCTTTATAAGTATTATTAGTCAATTTTTCTCCTTAATAACTTATTGTAATTTTACCACATAAATAAAGATAAAAAAAGAGATATACATATCTCTTAGATTTTATTATTTTAAATTTAAAACATATTTTAGTACTCTAACGTATTGACTTACAAAACCTTGTTCATTATCGTATCAACCAAATACTTTATAGATTTTCTTTCCATCTACTTCAATAACATTTGTAAGTAGTGAATCAAATCATGCTCCATGTGATCCGATAATATCACTTGAAACTATAGGTTCATCAGTGAAAATCAGTGATTCAGAAGCATTTTTTTTCATTAATTCATTAATTTCTTGAACAGTTGGTGTTTTTTCAAATTCTAATGTTAAATCAACAATTGAACCAGTGACAGTAGGAACTCTTAATGCAATTCCATCCATTTTACCTGCTAGTTCAGGAATTACTAAACCAATTGCTTTTGCTGCTCCTGTTGTTGTTGGAACAATATTCATTGCAGCTGCTCTAGCTCTACGTAAATCACGGTGTGGTCCATCTTGAATATTTTGATCAGCGGTATAAGCATGAACTGTTGTCATATAACCTTTTTTAATTTTATATTCTTTATGTAAAACATTTGCAATAGGTGCTAAACAATTTGTAGTACATGAAGCAGTGCTAATAATTTTATCTTCATTTGTTAAAATATGTTCATTTACTGAATATACAATAGTTTTAATATTTTTTGAACCTTTTGCTGGTGCAGTAATAATAACTTTTTTAGCACCTGCCTCTAAATGGAAAGAAGCTCCTTCTTCTGTTGTATAACGACCAGTTGCTTCTACTACAACATCAACATCAAGTGATTTTCATGGTAAATTTTTAGGATCTTTTTCACTAAAAATAGGAATTTCTTTTCCATCTACAATAATATTATTTTCATTATATTTTATATCATGATTAAATTGTTTATGTGCTGTATCATATTTTAATAAATGCGCTAATGTTTGAGAACTAGTTAAATCATTAATTGCAACTATTTCAATATTTTTATCTTCGAAAATATCTCTAAATACTAATCTTCCGATTCTTCCAAAACCATTAATCGCTATTTTTTTTGTTTTTTTCATATTTATCCTTTCATCAGCTATCTATATAATGATTTTAATTGAAAAATTAAAAAAATTATTTTTTTAATATATCAAAATTTTCTTTAACTAATTTAATAAAAATATTTTTTAAATTTTTTATAGTATTTTTATCAAAATTATTTAAATTGTTAACTAATTGATATGATTTACTTTCTATATCAACAAAACTAAAAATATAAGTCATTTTATGGTTTTGGGTTCGATTTATTAAAACATTTAAAATATATTCTTGAAAAAATCACATTGGTTTATTTGCTAATCCTAAACCTGTATAAAATAAATAATCAACATCTTCTAAAAGTGGAAAAATAGAATCTTTTATTTTATAACCTTGATTGCTAGAAAAATTATATAAATCATTTAAATCTAAAAATGCAACAGTATGTCCTTTATCTGCTATTAAAAAAGCTAAATATTTTAATGAATAATTTACATTCACTAAGTCATCATTGACAATAAATAAGCTTTTTGTAGATTTTAATTTCAAATGATCATCTATCAATTTTTTTATGTCACCATATTGTTTAAAGGTATCAATTGTTTTTTTTAAAGCTTCTGTTTTTTTAATTTTATTATTTAAAAAATTATTAATATCTTTTTCAATGTTAGTTATATTTGAAAATCAAAATTTATCTAAAATTTGTTGTTTTTTAAATCAAGGTTGATTGCTAAAATCAATATCTAAAAATCCATAACTATTTATTATTAGTTCTCAATTTGGTTTTTTTTGATATTTATTAACATAAATAAAATATTTATGTAATAAATTCATTCCATCTTGAATTTGTTGATTAGACATATTTAATTTTTTAATAATACTTTGTATTTCTTCATTTTCAAATACTTCTTGATGAATTTTATTTAATTTGCTTTTTGAAGTATTGAGATTAATTTTTATTTCTTTTATAGATACATTGTTCATTTATTTTCCATTCTAATATAAATTACTTATATTTTGTTTAGTTTTAGAATAGTTTTTTATTTCAATTATTACATCTAATTCTTTTTTAATATCATTAGTTAACATTATATTTTTTTTAGCATAATCATTTGCTATAGTTTCTATGTAATTTATAACAATCTGATCGTTTACTTTTAATGAAAAATCAATAAATAAATTAATTTGTTCATCTAAAAATCCTAAATTAATTAAATTTTCAATCATTTTTTTTTGTAAAACTGTGACTTCTTTATTTGTTTGTTGTTTTATAAATTGTTCAGGTTTTAAAACATTTACACTATTTATATTTATATTAATATTTTGTGCTTTTTCCATTTCATTATTAATTCTTTCTAAATCTGTATTTTTATTATCTTTTAGTTCAAATAAATCAGTATATTTTTTCGAATTATTAATATATTCCTCTTTATTTAAAGTAAATAATTGTTGAGAAAAAAATATTTTTTCATATTTTTTTTCACCGATTAATTTAAATAGTTGTTTTGCTAATAACGATTGCTGAAATTGTTTTAATGCCAAAGGTTTATTTATTGAAATAATTGCATTTTTAAATAAAGGTGATTCATAACATTTAATTAAACCTACAGCTTCTAATTTATCTTTTGCATCATGTAAAATATCAATATCACAATTTAAATGTTTAGTAATTTCTTTAAATGAAAATTGAAATCTAGGATTGTCTACTAAATTAAATTCATCTAAAAAATAATGGTAAAGAGCAACAGATTCAATACCGATAATAGGTGTGTATAAAATACGAATATTTTCTAAATCTGATTCATTTATGTAATAATTTTTTTCAATATAAAAATTATTGTACAACATATACAACACCTCTAATCTAATTAGTAATTTTGAATTTTTCGTTTTTGATACTTTAATTTTAAACTTAAGAAAAATAAATTTTAAAGAATTTTTTAAAAAAGTTTCGAGATAAAACTTTATAGCAGTAAATATTTACAATTTTATCATCCAAAAAGTACTTATTTAAAGTATCAATTATAATTTTATTCTTGTTATTTACATTTCTTATCTGTAAGTTTTTTACCCTTCTTTTTTCGGGAATATCAATACAAATAACTTTGGAAAAAAAGCGTCTAAAATTACCATTTTTTTTGTATAAAATTGGTATTTCTACAAAATCATAAAAATTATTTTCTAAATGCTTTTCAATTAATGGAAAAATTAATAATTCAATTTTATTAATAAACTCCGGTTGTAAAAAAATTCTATCTACAAGTGCTTTTTTATCAACTTCTGTTTCATTAACAAAATCAGAACCTAAATGATTTTGTATTAATTTATAACCTTCATTTCCATTTTGATAGAGTTTTTTTACTAAATCATCCACAATTAAAATCTTATAACCTTGCTTTTCTAGAAAATGTAAAAATGTCGACTTACCAACTCCACTTTTTCCTATGATTGCTATCATTAATTTACCTCTAATTTTTTTAAATTTTCAGTGATTTTGAAAAGTTCTAATTCTTTTAATCTTATAAGACCATTATTTGATATTTTGACATTTAAAAATGAATATAGTACATCTATATTTTCAAAAGGAACATCATATCTTAATTGTGCTAAATATTTATCTCTTTTTAAATTATCTTGATAATCTAAAAATTTAGTTTGAATGTTTTTTTCTATTAAATTAATATTTGCATAAATATTTTCGACATTACGATATTTTTCAAGTAATTTAATTGCAGTTTTAGGTCCAATACCTTTAATCCCTTTAAAATTATCTGAACTATCTCCGACAATTGATTTATAATCAACCACTTGTCAAGGATAAAAATTATAAATTTCAAAAAAGTTATCATTATTTACTTCGATTAATTTACTATTTTTAGGTTTTAAAATTTTGACATTAATATCAATTAATTGATTTAAATCTTGATCAGCAGAATATATGATTATTTCAGTATTTTCTTTTAATTTTGAAGTTATGGAAGCAACTATATCATCAGCTTCAAATCCAATTTGTTCAAAACTTTGCAAATTTAGTTCAGGTAATAGATCTTTTATAATTAAAAATTGTGTATAAAAATCTTCTGGTGCTTTTTGTCTTTGTTGCTTATATTCTAAATATTCTTCGTGACGAAAAGTTTTACCTTTTGCATCAAAACAAAAGAAAATTTGATCTGGATGATAATCTTTTATTAATTTAAATACAGTATTAAAAAAACCTACAATCGCATTAGTTTTAATTCCAGTTTTAGTTTCTAATTTTTGTTTTGAATATAATGTTCCATAATAACTTTTAAAAACTAAATATGTTCCATCGATAATAATAACTCTTTTTTTCATATCTTTCCTTTAATGTTTTATCTATAAATAATTTTACCAATGTAGTTTATATATTAAATTATTTTAATAATTATCTATTATTCATATTAATAAATAGTTAAACCTTAATATAAATTTATTAAAAATACAAATGCAAAGTTGCACTTGATATTTTATTCATATTAATTTATATAAAAAATTTGAGTTTGTTGATTATATTCAATAAATTTATCATCAACTAATTTTTGAATAATCTTTAGTAATGTGTCTTTAGCTTTTGATGAAAATGATGTATAAAGTAAATAAGACTTTAATGTTTTCATTAAAGATTCTAAATTAATTAATTTTACACTTTTTACAATTTGTACTATTAGATTAACAAATTCAAAATAATGGATTTTATCAAGTGGTCTTTTTAGACCAAATTTAAATTGAATATCATTTTCATGAATTTGATTAGAAATTAAAAATTTATCATCTAATTTAAAATCTTCATTTATTAAATTTTTTAAAATTAAATTAAAGTATTTTTTAAAATAAGTAGAACTTGAACGAATATGTAAAGCATCATTAAGTAATTTGCTAATATCATCTAGATGAACTACTTTTAGTTCAATAATTACTTTTTTAATAACTAAATAAACATCATTAAAAGAACTATTCATATGTAAGAAATGTTTTTTTAAAAAATCTTCATTAAATTCATAATTTTCTAAAAAATCTATTTTTATTTCTTGTTTTTTTACTATTTTAAATAATTGTTGCTCACTGTTAAATAAATTATTATTGTTATCTGAAGATTTTTTTACATTAGCTGTTTTAATATCTTTTATTACATTTTGTAGTTTGTTAATTTGATTTTGTTTATTATTAAATCAATCAGTAGATCAGATTCTATGAATTTTTCAACCACGTTTTTCTAAAACTTCTTGACGTAATCTATCTCTATCTCTTGCTGTTTTTGAAGAATGATAAGATGCTCCATCACATTCTATTCCTAATAAAAAACTATTAGGATTTTTAGGATCTTCGATAGCTAAATCAATACGATAACCTGAACTTCCAACTTGAGTATGAACTTTATAACCTATTTTAGCTAATTCTTGATATACTTCTTTTTCAAAATAAGAATCAAATTGGTAATTATTATTTTTTTTATCAATTAATTTATTAATACCAAATTCAGCTATTCAAAAATAATCTTTTAAAAACTTAATACCTCTTGATTCACTACGATTTAAATCAATATCTTCGTATTTTAATGATGAAACTAAAATTGTTCCTCGTTTTGCTCTGGTAAATGCTACATTTAATCTTTTATAACCATTTTCTTGATTAATAGGACCAAATCTCATATGAATTTTACCAGTTGAATAAGGACCATAAACTGTACTTATGATAATAAATTCTTTTTCATCACCTTGAACTGTTTCAATGTTTTTAATAAAAAATGGATCTTGTTTATTTCGATCAAAAAATGAACTATATTGAGGGTATTTTTGTTTAAATTTGTCGATTTTTTTCTCAATTAACATTTCTTGTTCTTGGTTAAAAGTAACAACACCTACACTACTATTTAGACCATAAGTATCAATTATCGTTTTAATTGTTTCAACTACTTTCGAAGCTTCTATTTCATTACGACGATCAATAAAATATCCTTCAACATATATTTTATTTATTCCTTCAAATGCTTGAGGTTTAATTTTGGAAGGGAAAGTAATTAAATTATTATAAATTTCTTGATTAGAAGGATAAATTAATTCTTCAAACAATGAACGATAATGTCATTTTAATTTAATAGTTTTAAGAGCAATATTTGCCATACTTAAAATTGAATCAAAACCTTTTATAGAAATATCATCACTTACATCTTCATCATTAAATTCTTGGTCAATAGTATTAAAGAAATTTGTTGGAGGTAATTGTTCAGTATCACCAACAATAATAATTTGTTTAGCTCTAGAAATTGCTCCAATTGCAGTTTCAGGTCTAACTTGTGAAGCCTCATCGAAAATAACAGTATCAAAAATAATATCACTATCTTTTAAATATGCACTAACAGACAAAGGAGACATCATTAAACAAGGTTTTAAATTTAATAATAAATTAGGAATTTTTTCAAATAATTTCTTAAAAGGCATAATATTTCTTGATTTATTAGCTTCAGATTTAAGAATTTTAATTTCTATGTTTTGACTATTTAAACCAACTGTACTAGGAATATTTTTTAATAAATTAGATTCAATTTTTGCTTTTGCTAATTTTTTAATTTCTATTTCTATACTATTGAATATATTTCTAAATGTTTCTAGATTTGAGTCATTAAATTCTGGTAAATAAGTTTGAATAATATTATCAATAAGCATTTTATAAAAACGTTTTAAAAAGACATCATAAAATGATTTTTTCATATTTGAACTAAATAAAACATCAATAAAATTTTTTAAGCCTAAATTATATGATTTAAAAATAGAATTATTGATTCTTGTCATATTATTTAAATCTTTTTCATAAGTAATTAAATTATTAATTTTTAAATTTAATTGAGGGATAGATAAGATTTCGAAATTAATAATATTTTCATCAAAATTTGAAGAAATATACTCAAAATTACTTAAAAATAGATTTATTTTTGTTAATGTTTCTTGTATTTCATTTGGATATCTAATATCTAAATTTATTATTGGAATTAATTTATTTATATCTATAACAAAATTAGCAATGGTGTTGAATTTTACTATCGTATATGCTAAATCAATTGATTGTTTTGTATTATTTAAAATATCTAAATCAATATTTTTTAATTTATATTCCATATTATTTAAAACATAATCTAGTTCACTTTTAATATCATAATAATTAAATAATAAATAAATATTTTGTTGAATTTCAGTTTTATTTTTAATAAGAGAATATTTTTTTATTATAGATTTTACAAAAGATCATTTAGAATTAAATATTTTGATTTTTTTATCAACTGATTCTAAATAAAATTCTTTAAATTTTTTAAGATCTTCTTTTAAAATTTCTAAATTAAACACATTTTTAATTTTATCTTCAAGTTCAATTTTTGTCTTAAATTTATCAATAGTATATTGATAATCTTTAATTTCTTTATCAAAATCATTAATCTTAAAAATTTCAGAATTAATTTTTATTTTTTGTACAAGAATTTTTTGAAATATTTCTTTTAAATATTTAACATTTAATGCAAATTTTTGGTCATTGAAAGTAATTGATGTATGAACATTTAAAATATTATCATAAACATCATAAGCTAAAGAAGTAAGGGATTTTAATTTCAAAATAATGTCTTCTTTTTGACTTTGATTGATATTAATTCATTTACTTCCTCATCATGGATTTTCTTGAACTTTAAAGCTAAAATATTTACAATAATCTTCAATTTCATTAATAATAATCTTTAAATCAGATAATACTTCTGCATTAAATAGTGATAAATTAGGTAATGAAAATATTAACTCATTTTGAACAGGTATACTAAAATAAATTCCAATAAGTTTATATAAACTCATATTTAATGGTTTCCGATTTTTTAATAATTCTTCACCATATTTTTTTAAATAATTTACTGTTTTTTGATACTTATTAGTTAAATCTTCTGAAATGTTTTGATCAATAACTAATTGATTTTCACCTTTTGAAAGCGAATCATATAAATTTTTTAAAACTTGCTTTTTATCTAAATTTATACTATGAATAGGAATTGCATAATCTGCTAAGTCAATTTTATTTAAATTATTATAAACAACATCTAAAGCAGCCTTTTTTTCTGATACAAAAAAGAATTTTTTTGTTTCTTGCTAAAAGCTCTGTAATTATGTTTGTAATGGTATGTGATTTACCAGTACCAGGAGGACCTTGTAAAATAAAACTTTCCCCTTGTATTGCACTTTGAATTGCTACTTCTTGTGAAGAATCTGAATCTAAAATATGATAATACTCATTAATATCGATTTTGTTTTCAACATTAAATTCAGTAATTAAATCATAAACTTTAGTTTCTACTTCTTCATTAGAAATGGACTTAATGAACTCATTTTCAGTAATTTTTTGTTCATTTTGTTCTAAATCTGCATACATATTAATTTTAGAAAAACTAAATGTATCTAAATAAACATTATCAACAAAATCTCATTGATTATCTTGAAAATTATTTTCTAAAAATGCCTTAATAAAATTAAATTTATCGATATCATTTTCAAGTTGATCAAATTCATCAAAATCAAATTTAATTCCATAATTAAATTGTAATTTACTTAACAAAGTAAAATTAGGAGTCAAAATAGATTCTTCATCGAAACTACAATAAAAATTTTTATTTGTATTTTTGGAAATTAGTTTAGTCTGCACAAAAGCTAATGGTGAATAAAAAATTTCATCACTATCAGTTGAATCTTTTCATTTTAAAAAACCAATTACTAAAAATAATGTATTAATTGAATATTCATCGATGAAATCAAGATATTTTTTATTAATTTTCTTTAAAATTAACAACTGATCTATTCAATTTAAATTAGAATAAAACATTTTTGAATGAAATTCATTAATTTTGCTTAGAATTTCATCATTTGTATAAACTCGTAAAATTGATTTTTCGTCTTTTTGTTCTTCTTCTAAAATTACATTGGTAATTTCCACTGATTTTTTTTCATTAATTAGTTTTAATAAATTTTGGATATTAGGACTAATTATTTGTAATTTTGTTGCACTTTTTGTTGTTTGTAAATTGTAATTTAATGATTTATTTCTAAATGTTAAATCAAGTAAATCATTTTTTCATTTTGCGACATTTTATTAACTTTTCTTTCTTCCATTACAAAACTCCTATTTAATAATATTTAAATTATCTTTAGATTTCCTTTCAACCTTTAATTTGTCAAGTTAAATCTTGTTTTTTTAATATATCAACATAAATAATTTTTCCTACATATTCTTTGATAGGAGAATTATTTCAAATAATAACTTGAATAGAAGCACTACTATCAAATAAATTTACAACTGTATATGCTTTATTGTTTTTTGTAGTTTTAACAATAGCATCCTTTATATAAACTGCAATTTTATGTTCAGTACCAGCATGAATATCAACTAATTTTGTTTCAGATTCAAATTGCTTTGTTAAGGAAGAATTATAAATATTACCTAAATATAATATTTCATTTTTAGATTCAAATTCATAATCATAATCATAATGTATTGGTTTAATATTTCAGTTAATTTGTTCTCAATTAATTGTTTTTGATTTGACATTATAACCATTAAATAATTCTAATTTAAAAGCAGTAGAATTTTCTAAACTATTTAATATTGAAACTTGATTTTCAAATTCTCTAAATAAACTTGCCTTAATTAAAATTTTTAAAGTACTTTCTCCGATAGAAACTGATCTTAAACGTAAAAATGCTTCTAAAATATTTTTAAAAATTCCATTTTTATTTCTTTCATTAACAATATTTTCTGCACCGACTTTACCAAAACCTTTAATCATTGTTAAAGGTAAATAAATTTTTTTATTTTTGATAATAGATTTAAGTTCTGAATCATTGATTGTTGGACTTATGATTGAAATTCCTAGTTCCTGTGCTTCGGAAATATATTTATTTAAATCTTCATAACTATTTATCGAAGATGAAATGATTGCATTATAAAATTCTAGTGGAAAATGAGTTTTTAAATAAGCCATTCGATAAGTAATAAGTGAATAACTAACAGCATGTGATTTATTAAAACCATATGATGCAAAACTTTCGATGTTTCCAAAAATATTTTGTGCAAGTTGTTTATCATAATTATTTTCAATCGCTTTTTTTATAAAAATTTCTTTAAATTTTAAAAATTCTTCAGCTTTTTTCTTACTAATTGCTCTTCTTAATAAATCAGCTTCTGCATAATCCATATTACTGATTTTTTGGACAATTTCTAATACTTGTTCTTGATAAATCATTATGCCATAAGTTTTTTCTAACACTTGATCATAATTTTTTTCAATTTGAGGAATATCTTCTTTATGGTTTTTTCTATTTGCATATGATTTAATATGTTGCATAGGTCCAGGTCTAAATAAACTAATAATTGCAGCAATATCATTAAAATCAGTAACTTTAACTTTCATTAATGTATTACGCATTCCAGGACTTTCTAATTGAAAAATACCAGCTGTTTTACCTCCTGATAATAATCTAAAAGTTTCTTCGTCATTTAAAGGTATATTATCGATATCAAAATCAGGTGTGTGTTTTTTAATTTCTAATAAAATATCGTTAATAATTGAAAGAGTTTTTAAACCTAAAATATCAATTTTTAGTAATCCAAATGTTTCTAAATAATCCATTGTGATTTCTGTTTGTAAATAATTATTTGCAAACATAATTGGTGATTTTTTAATAATTTTTTGATCTGAAATTACAATTCCAGCAGCATGTGTTCCTGTTTGGCGATAAAAACCTTGAATCCGACAAGCTTCATTAAAAGCATTTTTTAAATCATTTTCTCCAGTTTGGGGATTTTTATATTTATTTACTTCTTCACGAAAAGCATATTCTTGTTCATAAATTTCTTCTAATCTTAAATTATTGGGAATTTTTTTAGCTAATTGATCAATTGCCGGAATTGGTACATTATAACTACGAGCACTATCACGCATTGATGATTTTGAACCTAATGTTGAAAAAGTAATAATTGAAGAAACATTTTCAGTTCCATATTTTGAAATTAAGTAATTAATTAAATCTTGTCTTTTATCATCTTGCACATCAATATCTATATCTGGTAAGCTAATACGTTTAGGATTTAAAAATCTTTCGAAAACTAAATTATATTCAATAGGATCAATTTGTGTAATTCCTAACAAGTAACTAATTAAAGAACCAGCAGCTGAACCCCGTCCAGGACCTATAGAAATATTATTTTGTTTTGCTCATTTAATAAAATCTCAAATAATTAAAAAATAATCTTCAAATCCTAATTGTTTAATAATTTTTAATTCATAAGTTAATCTTTGTTTATATTCATCTAAATCAAATTTTTTAATTTTATTTTTTGCACTTTCAATAACTAATTTCTTTAAAAATTCAAAACTTGAAATATTTTCATTATTTTTATAAACAGGCATTTTAAAACTAGAAATTGGTACATCAATTGCAAGAGATTGAGCTAAATTATTAGTAAAGTTAATTAATTTTTGAATTCTTGCATCATTTGTTTCAATATTAGCTACTAAAATATCTACAAATCGATTCAATTTATTTTGTGTTTTAATTCATTCTAATGTTTGAAGTGTTTGATTATCAAAATGATCAAAAATTTTTCCTTCATTTACATATACAAATTTTTGATCATTAATTGTATCTAAATCGATTTTTAATTGCTCAATCGTTGATAAATTTATTGATATATAAGTAGAAATATCAGAATACAAACATTTAGTTTGGACATATAAACCTAGAGTAGGATGATCAATAAAAATTAAATTTTGAAATTGTTTTAAATATGTTTGTGAAACTAATTCATTTTGACTTTGATAAAAATTAAGTTCAAATAATTCATTTAAACCTTGTAAATTTTTAGCAATAACTATTAATTCAGATTGAGATGCTGCTTGAAAAGTTTTTATTTGCATTCCATAAATTGTTTTAATATTATTTTCTTTTGCTTTTATACAAAATTGAGCAAATGAAAACATATTTTTATTTTCAGTAATTGCTAAATATTCTAATTCATTATCTTTTGCTCATTTAATAAGAGTATCTAATTCAATAGTTGATTCTAATAAAGAAAATACTGTATTAACATGTAAATTAATTAATTTCATATTTATCCTTGTCTAATTTTTAATTATGAAAATGAAATATTTGTACATTTTCAATCGCTTCTGTTTCTAGCTCTTTAAGTCTTGGTAATTCTTGTTCTAATTTTAGAACTTCTTGTAAATTTGGTTTAGTAATTGGTTCTTTTGGTGCAAATAATTCACAAGTTTCACAAGCTCTTCTAATACTTATTTCATAGGTATGAATTTGCTCTGCAATTTTGATTGTATCGTTTTTATCAAAACTAACTAAAGGTCTAAAAATTGGTAAATTAGTAACTTCTTGAATAACATTTATACTTTCTAAAGTCTGACTTGCAACTTGGGCTAAATTTTCTCCGTTTGATAATGCGAAATAATGAAATTTATTCGCAATAGCTTCTGCAATTCGGTAAAAACTTCTTCGCATTAAAGTTATTTTGTATTTTTGATTTGAAACAAGAGCTAAATAATTCATAACTTTTGTGTAATTAATTTGAAATAATGTCGATTTTAATTGATATTTTGTAATTTCATTAATTAAATCTTCAACTTTTTTAGTTGTAAAATAATCAGTATGTGGTGGTGTAATAAAATTTATAAAATCAACAATTAAACCTCTTTTTTGCATTAAATTAGCAGCAACGGGACTATCAATTCCTCCACTCATTAAATGTAAAGTTTTACCACTTATTCCAACAGGCATTCCTCCTCGGGTGTAAGTGTAATTTGAAAAAACAAAAGATTTATTTGCTCTAATTTCAACATATATAGTTAAATCTGGATTTTTAAGTTGAACATAAGAGTTTGTAAAAGTTTTTAAAATAACTGCACCTAATTTTTCATTAGTTTCTTGACTTGAATACATAAATTTTTTATCTGAACGTTTAGTTTGAATCCGAAAAGATTGAAAATTAGTTTGTTTTGCTTCGTTTAATACACGATTTACAATATTTTCTCATGAAGTATCTATTTCTTCTACTATGCTAAAACTTGATAAGCCAAAAATATATTTTAATTTTTCAATATTATTTTCTGTAAAACTAATAAAAGCACGATCAAAAGTAACAATTACTTCACCTTCCATCTTTTTTATTAAGTTATTTTCTAATACTTTTATAAAATTAATTCTATTTTTACCTTTTAAAGTTAACTCACCATATCTTAATAAGATTTTTTTCATTAGTTAGTTTGCCTTTCTATATGTTTATAAATTTTATCAATAGCTTCAAAATATTTTCCTGATTCAACACTTTTTTCAGCATTTAAACATAAATTATTAATTTCTTCCATACTGCTTCTATAGCGATTAAAAAAAGTAATAAAAATTTGAAATAGCTTATAAGATTCAATTTTCAAACCAATTGATGCTTCGAGAGCTTGGATTTGCACAACAAAATTGTCGATATCTTCTTTTAATGTTTCAAAATCATAGTGATTTTGTTGATTTTTTAACTTAATTTTAGTATTAAAATTTTTAATATTTTCAATGTTTTGTATTTCAATTTCAGTTAATTCAAGATTTAATATTTTGATTTCAGATTGCATTACTAAAAATTTAAATTCATATTTTTTCATTTTTGAAATCACATCATTTAATGGTGAAAATTGATTTTTTAAATCTTTTAATATATTAAATTGATTATTTATTTCTTTAATTATAAATAAAATTTCAGAAAGCATTTTTTGATTGGTAAATTGTCTCTCACTTATTAAAGTCAAAAAATCATTTCAAAAATTATTTTTTTCTAAACTTTTATAATTTAAAATGTTTTGTTCCATTGCATTTGTTAGTTGATTATTTTTTTGAAAAAATTGGTAATTTTTAAGTATTTCTTGTTTTTGTTCATCTAAATTCTTTAATAAATGTTCAATATCATCTTTATTATAATTAGTGTTTTGTAAATATTTATATGATTTTTCTTCGATATTAAATTGATGAATCATTTCATTGATTTTTTGTAAAACATCAGCAAATAAATTATTAATATTTTTTGAGTTTTTTAAGTATTGTTTTTCTGCGAATAAACTTTTAATATTTTTAATTAAATTCTCAATTTCCTGTAATCTATTATCAATATCGTATTGATTTACAAAATTTTGAAAATAATCTAATTTTAATTTATTTTTTATTTTAAAAAAATCATTTATTTTAAAATCTAAAAACATTTTTAATCCATAAGCTTCATTTAAAATTTTTGCATAATTTAATAAAATCAAATTTAGATTTTCTAATTTTGCAAAATTAACATTACTACTATTTTTTGTAAATTCATTATTTTGAAAAAAAAGATAATTATTAGTTCATTCAGTTTCTAAAAATTTTATTTCAGAACTAAAAAATTCATATTTATTTTCACTATATTTAACAAAATTACTTAATTTTCTAAAAAATGAAAACAATAAACGAGAATGATGAATAATTAAATCAGTATTTTTTGTGCGTTTTTTGATAAATAAATTAATATCTCTTTCTATTAAACTTAACTCTTTAATTTCCTTTTGAAATTGACGTAAGTTATTATCAATTTGTTTTAATTCTTTTAAAATTGCTAAAATTTTTTTATTAAAAGTAAAATAAATTGTGTTTTTCAACGTGGAAGTTGAAAACATTAATTTTGAATGTTTTGCTTTAAATGTTGTGTATATTGCAACATATTCATCATAAATTTTTTTAAAATCATTATCATTTTTTGAGAACAATTCAAATTGATATAAAGTTTGTGTAAAAGATTTTAATGTTTTTTCATTTTTTTTAGTTTTTAAAATGATTTTTTCGATTCCAAATTTTTTATAGTAATTAAAAACTCAAGTAAATCATAAAAAAGTCAGCAAACTAATTAAAAATATTAAAATTAAAATAACAAAAATCAAACTTATTTTCATATAATTAATTTTATAGAAATTACATAAATAAGCACAAAAAAAGAAAAAATTTAGAAAATGATTTTTTTATAAAAAAATAATCAAAATATAGTAAAATTTAAAAGCATTGACACAGCAATTGTATATGATATAAAATTTTTGAATTCTTATGATTTGAAAGTAAGTTAGCTGTAAAACTGAAATCATTAAAAACTTAATATTATATTAGAATACAATAAGTCCTTGCAGAAAGGAAAAATATGTCTCGTTTTAGAGGATCAATATTTAAAAAATCTCGTCGTTATGGGATTTCATTATTAGAAACAGGAAAAGAATTTGCAAAAGGAAAACAACGTAAATATGCTCCAGGACAACATGGACAAAAACGTGCAAAATTAACTGACTATGGACTACACTTATACGAAAAACAAAAAGTTCGTTTTATTTATGGTGTAAATGAAAGACAATTTGAAAATACATTCAAAAAAGCTTCAAAAAGACAAGGTATTACTGGTACAAACTTCTTACAAATGTTAGAAACTAGATTAGATAATATTGTTTATCGTGCTGGTTTTGCAAAAACAAGAAAACAAGCTCGTCAATTAGTAAATCATGGTCATTTTACTTTAAATGGTAAAAAAGCTAATATACCTTCTATGCAAGTTACAATTAATTGTGAAATCGAACTAAAAGAAGGATCACGTCAAAATCCTGAAGTAACACAAGCAATGAATGATAGAAAAGTATCAGAATGAATTAAACGTGATGATTTTAAAGCTACATTACTTCGTTTACCTGAAAGAAACGAATTAAATCCTGAAATAAATGAATCATTAATAGTTGAGTTCTACAACCATTAATATTAAATATTTTAAATATCAAGTATTTTAAATATGCTTGGTATTTTTTTCAATTTTTCAAAAGTTTTTAAATAATAAAAACTAAAAAAACAAAATCTTTAATAGTTTTAAAATAAATGCAAGATATTTTTAGATAAATAAAAAGTTTAATTATATATTAATATATAATTTACATTATGATAAAAATTAAAGATTTATATTATAAATATCCAGAAAGTCAATCGTTTGCTTTACAAGGTGTTAATTTAGAAATTAAAACGGGCCACTACGTAGCTATTTTAGGTCATAATGGTAGCGGAAAAAGTACACTTTCAAAATTAATTAGTGCAATTTATAAAGCTACTGAAGGTGAAATATGAATAGATGATATTATTTATTCAAAAGAAAATCTTAAAAAAATAAGACAAAAAATTGGAATTATTTTTCAAAATCCAGATAATCAGTTTGTAGGTGCAACAGTTGAAGATGATATTGCATTTGGTTTAGAAAATAAACACGTACCAAGAGAACAAATGAAAGAATTAATTCATAAATACGCTAAATTAGTATCAATGGATGATTCATTAGACCGTGAACCTTCTAATTTAAGTGGTGGTCAAAAACAAAGAGTTGCAATTGCTTCAACATTAGCATTAGATCCTGATATTATTATTTTTGATGAAGTAACGAGTATGTTAGATCCAAAAGGTAAAGAAGACATTTTAGAAATAATTCATAGTTTACATAAAAATACTAATAAAATTTTAATTTCTATAACTCATGATATGGATGAAGCTGTTTTAGCAGATGAACTTTTAGTATTTAGTGGTGGAAAATTAGTTGCTAGTGGTTCACCAAAAGAAATTTTAAAAAATAAACAAATAGTAGAACTTGCTAAAATCGATTCACCTTTTATTTATAAATTATCAGAAATGTTAGATGGAATTGAACCAACATATGATGAAAAAGTTTTAATTGAGGAAATATGCAAATAGAAGTTAATAATATTTCAAAAGAATTTGATAAAAAATTACCAACACACATTCAAGTATTAAAAGATATTAATATTAATTTTGAAGAAGGTGAAATTATTTCAATAATTGGACATACTGGAAGCGGTAAAACAACTTTTATTGAACATTTAAATGCATTATTATTACCTGATTCAGGAATGATTAAATTTAAAAATATAAATATCCCCAATAAAAAAAGAGGATTAAGCAAAAAACAAGAAATTCCATTAGTAGAAACTGATATTGAAATAATTAATACAAAAAGAAAAATTAAAAATATTAAAAGTATCCGTAAAGAAGTAGGTGTTGTTTTTCAATTTGCTGAATATCAACTTTTTGAAAATACCATCGAAAAAGATATTATATTTGGTCCAGTTTCAATGGGTGTTCCAGTTGAAAAAGCTAAACAGCTAGCAAGAAAATATTTAGAAATGGTAGGATTACCTGAATCTTATCTTGATAAAAGTCCTTTTAATTTAAGTGGAGGACAAAAAAGAAGAGTTGCATTAGCAGGTATTTTAGCAATGGAACCTAAATTTTTAATTTTAGATGAACCAACAGCAGGATTAGATCCAGTGGGTGTTGAATCGATGTTGAAATTATTTAGTGATATAAACAAAAAAGAAAATAAAACAGTAATTATTGTTACTCACGATTTAGATAATGCTTTAAGATGAACAAAACGTTGCATTATGTTTAAAAAGGGTGAAATAATTAAAGATGATGATACATATAAAGTATTAAATGATGAAAATTTTTTAATTGAAAATAATTTAAAAGCTACTCAACTTCTTACTTTTGTAAATAAATTAAAAGCACGTGGAATAAATTTAGGAAAAATAACAAACATAAACGAATTAGCAGCTGAAATCAATAAAAAATTACGAGAAAAGAAAAAATAAGGAGAAAAATGAACGCAATTATCGGTAAATTTGTAAACATTGATACTATTATTCATAAAATAGACCCGAGATTAAAATTTTTAGCTAACATTTTGTTTATTGTCTTATTTTTTCTAGCTGATACTTTTGTTATTTTAAGTGTATTATTATTGTGTGTTATGATTTTTTATGTAATAGCTACAAAATCATTTCGAACACTAATAAGAAAATTTAAATTACCTGTTTATATTGGATTATTTTTATTAATTATTAATGTTTTTACAATAAAAGGAAGTCCAGAAAATAATATTCCTATTACTGCAAGTGATAGTGGTTTAGATACTTTTGTTTTTTATCGAGATTACTTAATTATAAATGATATTTATTGAGCACCTTTTGGTAATGATAATATTTTTCAAATTACTAAATTTTCTTTAATTAGATCTGCAAGTATTACACTAAGAATTTATGGAGTTATTTTAATTACTACAATTTTAACTTTTACAACAAAAAGTGTACTTTTAACAAAAGCCATTAATGATTTATTAAAACCTTTAAAATTATTTAAATTTCCAAGTGAAATTATTACTATGATAATTAATATTGCACTTAGATTTATACCAACCCTTTTAGATGAAGCTAATAGAATTATGAAAGCTCAATCTTCACGTGGTGTGGATTTCAAAAATGGACATGGAAAAGATAAAATCAAAGCATTTTTAACATTAATTGTTCCTTTATTCGTATCATCTTTTTCAAAAGCAAACGATTTAAGCGATGCTATGGTAGTTAGAGGATATGAACCATATTCAAAAAGAACACAATATCGAATTTTAGAGGCAAAATGATATGATATTGTTGCTACTATTATTTTAATGTTAATTACTACTCTAGTCATTGTATTTCAAAGTTCTGCAATTAATGTACCTGAATGATTTGCAAATACTTTTGTAAAGGTTTAAAATGGAAAATAATGATTTTAAAAAAATAAAACAAGAAATAGAACAACTACAAAATCAAATTCAAATCTGAAATAATGCTTATTTTAATTTAGATGATCCCCTTGTTGAAGATGCAATTTATGATAAAGAAATAATTAAATTAAAAAACCTAGAACAAAAATATGGTTTTTTATTTACAGAAAATGAATTAGCACAAAGTCCAACCCAAATAATAGGTTCTTCAGCATCAAATGCATTTCAAAAAGTAACACATGATTTTCCAATGTTATCATTACAAAAATCATACGAAAAAGAAGAATTAGAACATTGAATTGAAAATATTAATAAAGTAACAATTAATGCAAGTTATTTTATTGAACCAAAAATAGATGGTCTAAGTATTTCATTAAAATATAAAAACGGAAAATTAATTCAAGCCGTTACACGTGGAGATGGTTATATAGGTGAAGATGTAACTCATAATATTTTAACAATTAAAGAGTTACCTAAAACAATTGATTATTTAAATGAAATTGAAATTAGAGGAGAAGTTTATTTAAAACTTTCTGAGTTTGAAAAAATTAATTATGAATTAAAAAAAGAAAATAAACAACAACTAGCCAATCCTCGAAATGCGGCCAGTGGTTCTTTAAGACAATTAAATCCAGAAATAACTAAAAAAAGAAATTTATCAATATTTTTATACAGTATTCAAGATCCTGATAAACACCAAATTTATAAGATATCACAAATAAGACAATGACTTAAAAAACATAATTTTCCTACTACAAACGAAGGAGAAATTGTTCATAATATAAATGAAATAATTACTTGAATTAATAATTTTAAGTTAGCAAAAACATTATTAGATTATGAAACTGATGGAATAGTAATTAAATTAAATGAAATTAAATATTATAACTTATTAGGAACTACACAAAAATTTCCCCGTTATGCAATTGCATATAAATATGAACCTAATACAGCAACTACTGTTTTAAAAAACATTTTTATTACAGTTGGTAGAACTGGAATGATAACTTATAATGGCACTTTAGAAAGTGTTTTTTTAGGTGGCTCAAATATTCAAGCTGCAACACTACATAACTACGATTATATAAAGAAATTAAAAATTGATGTTGGAGATTTAGTTTATATTAAAAAAGCTGGAGAAATTATTCCTAAAGTAATTTCCACTGTTCATTCTAAATCGCATACTAATTTTCAAAAAATTTTATATTGTCCATTTTGTCATAATTTATTAGAAGAAAGTGAAACTGGTATTGATCAATTTTGTGTTAATGAAAATTGTCCAGAAATAAATTTAAAAAAATTAATTCATTTTACTTCTAAAACAGCAATGGATATTTTAACATTAGGTGAAAAAAATATCGAAATTCTTTTTAAATTAGGTTTTATTAATTCTTTTAGTGATATTTATAAATTAAAAGATAAATATGATGAATTAATAAAAATGGAAAGATTTGGTGTTAAATCTGTTCACAAAATGTTAGAAAGTATTGAAAAATCTAAAACTCAAAATTTAAGTAATTTAATTCATGCAATTTCAATAAAACTTATTGGAGAAAAAATTTCATATTTTTTAGCCTCAAAAATTTTAGAATTTAAAAATCTCTTAACCTTTGATTTTGATTCTTTAATTAATTACCACGAAATTGGCGATAAAATTGTCAATAGTTTAAAAGAATTTGTAGCTAATGCAAATAATCAAAAAATGATCCAAGATTTAGTTGATATCGGTTTAAATTTAAAATACACAAGTCAAATTAATTCATTAAGTTTAATGAATTATTCCTTTGTAATTACTGGAACATTAACCCAACCTAGATCTACAATAGAAAAACTTCTTATTACTAAAGGAGCAAAAATTTCTAATTCAGTAACGAAAAATACTTCATATTTATTAATTGGTGAAAAACCAGGATCTAAATTAGCAAAAGCCAAAGCTCTTAATATAAACATAATTACAGAAGAACAACTTGTTAAAGAAATTTTAAAAGAAAATTAAATAAAGTTAACTATCATAAGTCAATTATATTGACATGATAGTTAACTTTTTTAATAAAAAAGTTAGTAAAAACTAACTTCAATTATTTAATTTTAAATTTGGAATTTTTCAAATATGATGAAATATAAATATAACCACTTATATAACTAATAATTAATGTAGCAATTAATGGTAATGTAATTATAAATAAATATAATCTTATATTATTCAATTCATTAGATAAAATAATAGGTGCAAATAACCCAATTATAATAAGTGATACACTCATTAAAATAGTTTTGATTTTTCCTCATATATTTGCTTGTACAGAAATATTTAATGATGCAGCATAGATTCTAAAACCATCAACTAAAATATCTCTTAATACTAATAAAATCACAATAATAATAAAATAAATTTCTGTAATTTGTGCAATTAAACTAATTAACATAGTTGTTGTAATTAATTTATCTGCAATGGGATCAAATATTTTACCAAACGTACTTACTACATTTCATTTTCTTGCTAAATAACCATCTAAATAATCACTTACCATTGCAAAAATAAAAACAACTAATAATAAATATTGAATGGCCATTATACCACGTAAAATTGTTAGATCAGCAGTGGGATTTGTATTTATTATTGCATAAATAATTAATAAAAGAATAAAAATAACAACTGATATTAATCTTGAAATTGTTAAAATATTAGGAATATTTTTTTTATTTTTCATAAAACTTCCTTTCAATACTTTCTTTGACATTTTTTTCATAATTTAAAAAAGAATCATCTTTTTGTAAATGTGAATATAAGTTATTAAAATATTCAATTTCATTTTTACATGTCTTAGATCAAGTACTTGCATTTGTATCAATTAATATTTTGATATTTTTAACAAAATCTTGATATTTTTCAGATTCTCTAAAATCTTGAAAATCTTCTCTGTTATAAAGAATATTTAAAAGGTTTTTTGCTCCATCTTTAATTTCTTGCATTTTATATTTTCCAATACTAGGTACAAAATTTTTTACTTGTTCATTTGTATATTTAATTATTTCAGTAATTGAAATAACATATTCACGATAAATCTCTTTATTAACACTTGATTTTGCTTTTAATTTTTTTATCTCCTTACGTTTTGTAACCATTTGTTTGATTATTTTATACAGAATATAAGAAACAATTAAGGCTAAAATAAGTCCTAAAATAAGATACATTAATCAACTATTTGGACTAAGTATTCCACCATTATCTTGTGTTTGTGGTGGTGTTGATTCATCATATGATACATTTAAATTTGTCATCTTCTCTCCATAGTCTTTTAAATTATATTTTATTTTTATTAAAAATAAAAAAATACACTATTAAAATAGCGTATTTAGCTCTATAAACCCCTTTTTGTACCTATAAAGGCGCCAATTATTTATCTAGAATAAGATATTCTCCCGAAATTAGTTCATTTCCCTTTTTCGGGCTCCAATACCATAATTTTTGTTTCTGACTCATGAAGTTTAACCTTTTCACTCTTGCTAAATAGCAGACTTTGTTTCTGTGTCACTAGTTGTTAGTATTTATTACTACCTGAATTTATTAGATTCAGCATGAACACTACTTTCATCTCAGAAAGTGCCAGTGGGGATTTTCCTCTACGAAATTCGCAGCAATTGGCCAAGCTAAATAAAATTATAATATATATTTTTATGATTTATATTGTTTTTTTTACTTTTAATAATATGAAGATAAATAAAAAAAGTATATTATTAATTTCAGCTATTGTTTCAATAATTATTACAACACTAGTTATAAATAATTTAAAAATACATTCCACACAAATACCAGCTCAAATTGCAAAAAAATCCATTAATTTAACTGGTGCTATTGAATTTCCAGGTTTATATGTAATAACTAAAGATGAAAACTTAAAAAATCTTTTATTTAGAGCAAAAGTATTACATATTGCAGATTTTAAAAAAATTGATTACAAAACTGAAATATTTAAATTATCTTCATTATATATTCCTTTTGATCTTACAAAAAAAATTCATTATTCATATATAAAATCAACAGATTTTTTTATACAAATAAAAATAAGAAAAAAACAAGCTGAATTATTATTTAACTATTTTAAAGATAATAAAACACCAAAATGATCTGATATTGAAAACATATATGGAATTGGCAAAGTCGCTTTAAAGACTTTACAAGATCATATTTTAATTTAATAATTTTTCAATCTTGTTTTTTTGCAATTTTATTTTCTTATTTAGCAATTTTTGTAAGTCCTTATTGAATTATTATCAGCATTTTGATATTCATAAACAATTGAAAAAACAAAAAATTTTGAAAAATTTTTTGCATATTTTTAACTATTTTTTTACTATTTTTTGTACTCAGTTTCATTATTTGAAACAATATAAATACAATTAATGGTAATTTTAGAGTAGAATATATTTTTAAAAATGGTTTTACAATTAGAGTTGCAAATAAAAAATTTTTTGTTTATCATTTACTAAATAATAAAGTAGATTTTGTAAATATCAAATCTACTATTTACAAATTAAATAACAATAGTAATGATTATCAATTTTTAAAAAATCTACAAATTGATTTTGTTTTAAAAAATGCACAAGTTGATGTCAGTGATAATCCAATAATTTTTAATTTTTTTCAAATTATTATTCAAAAAAATACTGAAATTTCTCAGGAATTTTTAAATTATTTTCTTTTTGCCAAAAAATTAAATATTGAAAATATATATCAAAAAATTAAAAATTTAAACATCGTTCAT
This sequence comes from Mycoplasma miroungirhinis, assembly GCF_013008815.1. Classification (GTDB taxonomy): domain Bacteria; phylum Bacillota_I; class Bacilli_A; order Mycoplasmatales; family Metamycoplasmataceae; genus Metamycoplasma; species Metamycoplasma miroungirhinis. Next base: position 281,779 of record NZ_CP053097.1, read on the forward strand.
TTATTTGTAGTAAGTGGATATCATTTTTTTATAATTTATTTTATTTTAAAAAAAGTATTATACAAAATAAAATTTATTAATAAAGTAGATGATTTGTTAATTATAACTATATTTAGTTTTTATATCTACTTATTAAACTTTAATCCACCTTCAATTAGAGTTTTTGTATATTTCGTTGTAAAAATTATCTTAATTAAGATTTTAAAATTAAAACTCAATAATTTAGAAGTATTTACTATTGCAACACTACTGAATTTTTCTTTTTATCCTAATTTAGTTACTTCCATATCTTTTATTTTAAGTTACGGATTAAGTTATATTGGTTTAAAAATGCAAAAACTGAATACAAGATACAAGACAATTAAATTTAGTTTTATATGTTATTTATTTTCAATGGTTGTAATGAGTAAAATTAACGATCAATTTAATCTTTTTGCTTTTTTATTCCAATATATTTTTAATTTTATTATGATATTTTATTATCTTTATTCACTTATTTTCTTTTGATTTGTATATTTAAATAATATGATTTATTATTTTTTATTTGAATTAATTGAACAAGCAAACAAAATAAGTATTTATTTTAATTTTTTTCAATTACATTTAACATTTGCTTTTATTTTTTGAATATTTACTAATTTATGAATTGTAAAAAAATATAAAATAACTAATTTTTTAAATGTGCAATTTTAGTTATATATAATATAATTTTAATTATGAAGTTTATATATGGAGAAGAAGAATTTTTTATTGATCATTATATAAAAACAATACAAAATGATTTTAATAATTTAACAGATAAATATATTTTTGAAGAAGATACAAATATTCAAGATATATTTAATATCTTAACAAGTGTCAATATTTTTAATGAAAAAAGATTGCTGATAATAAAAAATAGTCCATTATTATTTTGTACAAAAAATCAACAAAATATTGAAACTTTTATAAATATTTTAGAAAATCTTACAAGTGACATAGAAATTATTTTTTCTTTATATATCCCTAAACTAAAACAATTTAAACCATCTAATTTATTTTTATTTTTAGAAAAAAAAGCAGAAGTTAAGAAATTTTTAAAGGTCAATGAGCAAGATTTAACAAAATTTATTAAAAAATATGTTCAAATCAATAATTCTGATATCGAAGAACAAGCTATTAATAAAATAATACAAACAATACCAAAAAATTTATTTTTAATAACTTCAACTTTAGATAAATTTATTCAAACTAATAAAATAATAAAAGTGGAAGATATCGAAAATCAAAATGAAATTTTTTATGAAAATGTTGAATGAATAACAAATGATTCATTATTAAAAAATCAAAATTTACAACAGTTTTATAAAAAAATTTTATACCAATTAGATTTTGGAATAAGTCCAAGAAATATAGTTGCACAAATTATAAATATTTTTAGTATAGCAATGGATATTTTATCTTTAAAAAAACAAAATACTTTCAAAGAAATTAGTGCACTTTTAAATATTCATGAATATCGTCTAAAATTAATTTATCAATTTTTAGAACAACATAATACTGATTTTATTGAAAAACAAATATTATTTTTATCAAAATTAGATATCGATATAAAACAAGGTAACTTAGATGAAAATATTGCCCTTAATTACTTAATTTTAAATTTATTTAGAACGGTGGATAAAGAATATGACAAATAAAAAAATGATTTTATATCAACTTAAAATTGATAAATTTAAAGATTCAAATGAAACAGGATACGGAGATTATAATGGTCTTTTATACCAAATAAAATATTTTCAATTTTTAGGTGTTGATGGACTTATTTTAAATAATATTTTAGATTATTATCAAAATGCAAAATCACTAGATGAAATCGAATCAAAATATGGTTCAATTTTAGATTTTAAGAAAATGATTAATTTTTATGTTGAAAATAATTTTAAAATCGGAATAAATTTAGATTTTAATAATTTAAGAGAAACATTTAACAATTGAAAACAAGCAAAAATACTTCATGAAAATAAAAATTTTACTGAAAATCAAACAAAAAAGAACACATTAGAAAAATATATTGATAAAAATAACAAAGAAAATAATATTTTTCTAAATCAAACTGAATTTATTGATTTTTATACTAAAATATTTGATTTTTATTTAAATTTAGGTTGTAACTTTTTTGTTATAAATATTAATAATGAACAAAAAAACTGAAAAAATAATAACATCAAAGATAACCAATTAAATCTAATTCAAAATATATATAAAATTTCTAAACAAAAAAATAAAGATTTTGAAATTATTATTAAAACACAAAATTTAGAGTTAATAAAAATACAAGCTACTTTATCAGATAAACTATTTGATTTCATTTTTATTGATAGTTTTTCTGAAATTGGAAGCGATAAAGCGTATAAAAATAAATTAATGATTAAATTTAAGCCATCACAATTAATAAAAGAATTAAGAAATTGTTTAAATTATAATAATGTCATTATTTCATTAGCATCAGAAAACATTGGAAGAATTAATAGTCGTTGAGGAGATGAATTAGCTTTTACTAAAGAATCTGCTAAATCATTTGCATTATTATTACTATCTGCAAGAAATTCAGCGAATATTTATTATGGTGATGAATTAGGTTTATTAAAAGCTAAAATTGAAGATTATCATGATTTTAATGAATTTAATTACAACGAAACTAAAAGATATTTAGAAGCAAAAAATATTAGTACCGATATTTTTTATAATTCGTATTTATATCAACACCCTGTTTCAGTAAATAATATAATGCCTTGAAATACAGATCTTAATTTTGGTTTTTCTAAAATTAAAAATAAAAGATTTATTTTTGCTGAAAATTCAAAAGAAAATAATGTTCTAAACGAATTTAAAGATCCAACATCACCACTAAATTTTTATAAATATTTAATTGATTTACAACAAAATCAAGAATATAGTGAAATTTTTAATAAGGCTAAATTAATTATTTATAGAAATTATTTTAAAAAAGGTATTTTAAAAATTAAATATAAATTAAAAACAAAAAAAATAATGTTTGTTATAAATATTTCCAAAAAAGCTAAAAACATTCATTTATCAAAAAAATATGAAATAATTAAATCAACTTATCATAATAAAAAGTATTTAAATATTCCTAATTCACTTGATCCATTTGAAAGTATCATATTATTAAAAAAATAACAAAGAAAAATATAAAAAATAATTATTTTTTTGTATAATTAATATCATACGCGCAAAAGATTATTATACGAGGAGACAAAATGGCAAATATAAAATCAAAAATGAAAGCAATTAAATCAAACGAAAAAGCAAGAGTGAGAAATGCAGCTATAAAATCAAGTGTTAGAACTGCGATTAAAAAAGCAAAACTTGGAGCTACAAAAGGTGATGAAAAAATTACTGATTTAGTAAAAAAAGCTCATCATGAAATTGATAAAGCTGTTTCAAAAGGTGTATTACATAAAAATAACGGTGCTCGTAAAGCTGCTCGTTTAGATGCTTTTGTTGCAAAATCTAGTGTAAACTAATATTGTATAATAATTTGAAACTTCACTATTGTGGAGTTTTTATTTATTTATTATAATCTTATATTTTAATAGTAAAATATAAAGTATGAAAAATATAATAGTTAATATAGAAATTCCTAAAGGAAGTAAAATAAAATACGAATATGATCGTAAAACACAAAAAATATCAGTTGATAGAATATTAAGAGGAGATTTTATTTATCCAACAAATTATGGGTATATAACTGAAGCTTTAGACTGAGATGGTGATGAATTAGATGTTTTAGTTTATTCTCAAGAAACATTCATGCCAGGTGTAAGTTTAAAAGCTAGAGTAATAGGTGCTATGAAAATGATAGATAGTGGAGAAACAGATACAAAATTAATAGCTGTTCATGCTGATGACTATCGTTTAGATTACATCAAAAAATTAGCAGATTTAGATCAAATGTGATTACAAAGTGTTAAAAATTTCTTTACAACATATAAAAATTTCAAAGGTAAAAACATAACATCTGTAAAAGGTTTTGAAGACGAAATTTGAGCAGAAAAAGAATATTTAGAATGTGTTGAGTTAATGAATAAATATGGTTCAATGGATAAAGATGATTTTATTGAATTAATGAAAAAACAACACCCTGAAAAATATGAATTATAGTTATGAATAAAAAACAATTTAAAGAAAAATTAATTAAATATATGGAACTTGAAGCAATGAGTCGCTATGAAGAACCCGTTGCTAACGAACTAAAAAACTCTACTAAATCACCTAATTTTCAATATTCTTATGATAATTTTGGTTCATTAATTATTTTTAAAAAATCAAAAATAAATAATGCTCCCAAAGTAATGATTTCAGCACATATGGATGAAGTTGGTTATATTGTAAGAATGATAGATAAAACTGGACAATTGTTATTAATGCCAATAGGTGGAATATGAGCAAGTGTTGCAGTAGCTACAAAAGCAACTTTAGTAACAAACAAAGATAACAAAAGATTTATAGGTGTATTTGGACATACTTCAATTCATGTTATGACACCAAATCAAGTAAATAATGCTTTAAAAAATAATGAATTATTTGCTGATTTTGGTTTTAAAAATTACCAAGATGCAGTAGATAATGGTGTTGAAGTTGGAGATAGAGTTTATATGTCTGGTGAAACTATTATCTTTAATGACGAAGATTTAATCGGTGGAAAAGCAATGGATAATCGAGCTGGTGTTATGACACTTGAATACATTGCAAATGAAATTAAAGATTTAGAATTAGCTTGTGATGTTTATTTAGTTGGTACTGTCCAAGAAGAAGTAGGAACAAGAGGTGCTAAAACTTCTGTTACTTTAATTGAACCAGATATTGCAATTGCTCTAGATACAACCACAAGTCATGATACATATTCAATTGTTGAAGGTAACACAAAACTACAAGCAGGAGCTGCTTTAAGAGTATTTGATAGAGATACTTTAATGGACCCTAAATTAATTAATTTTATTGTAAATATTGGATTAAAAAACAACATAAACTTTTATAAATATGTAGCTGTTGGTGGTGGAACTGATGCAGGAGAATTACAATATGGTAAAGGTGGAGTATCAACTTTAACTATTAGTATTCCTCAAAGATATTTACACTCACCAATTGGTGTTTCATCAATTCATGACATGATGTCAAGCGGAAATTTAATTATTGAATTTTTAAAAAAACTTACACCTAATACATATTTAGAAAATATTAAACATAAGTAAATTACTTAAATTAAGTAATAGAATTGATAAAAATAAAGGTGAACAACAAAAATTAACACTTTAGAATGTTAATGTTTGTTGTTCACCTTTATTTTGTGCATTTTGTAATAAACTAGCTGTTGTTTTTTGTTCAATTTTTAAATTACTTTCTTTCATTTTATTCCTTTAGATATACTATGAAAAAATAAAACAAAAAAACCTTAATTTTATTAAGGTTACAAATATATTATTATTTTTTGTTTACTGTTATATAAGTTTTTTTATATATATATATGATAGAACATATATTTATTCATAGCATACTTATTATATTACAAATTAATTATGTATATTTTTTTAAATAATTCATTATTTTGATAATTAATGGAAATTTATAAAGTATATTAAACAAAATCACATTTTGAATAAATCAAAGAAAAATCTATAAGATCTTAATGATTTTATTACTTGAATTAATAAATGCAGCACAAGACTGCATTTTCATTTAATTTTTTGGTTTGGAAATAGCTATTCCCTTAATTATTTCAGTAAATAATTCTTCAGTTAATCACTCAGGTAATTTTGAGTTTTTATATTCAATTTTACTATATGGAAAAACATTATTATTAATGTAAAGTAAATTTTGCATTTCAAGATTTGTTAAATTAATACAATGCTCAAAAGCACCTGATTCAATTTCAAATACATTAGGCATTTTAATAGTTTTTAATGATTGACAATTTTCAAAAGCAGATAAACCTATTTCAGTTACATTTGGTATTTTAATATTTGTTAAGAAAATACAATTTTTAAAAGCATTTGAATCTATTTCAATAACATTGGGTATTTTCATATTAGTTAATAAATAACAATTTTCAAAAGTACTTTGAGCTATGTTAGTTACATTAGGTATTTTAATAGTTTCTAATTTGTTACAATTTTCAAAAGCAGATAAACCTATTTCAGTTACATTAGGTAATTTAATTTTTTCTAATGAGTGACAATTTTTAAATGCACTTATACCTATTTTATTAACTCTAGACATCTTTATATTTGTTAATAAATTACAATTATAAAAAGCATAAGATTGTATTTTAGTTACATTAGGCATTTTAATAGTTTTTAATGAATAACAATTTTCAAAAGCATTTCAACCTATTTTGATTGCACTGGGTATTTTGATAGTTTTTAATGATTCACAATTATGAAAAGCATATCAACCTACTTCGTTTACATTAGGGATTTTAATATTTTTTAATGATTTACAATTTTCAAAAGTAAGTGGACTTAACTCAGTTAAATTAGGTAACTTAATAGTTACTAATGAATAACAATTTTCAAAAGCATTTCAACCTATTTGGGTTGCATTTGGTATTTTAATAGTTTTTAAAGATTCACAATTTTTAAAAACATATCAATCTAGTTTAGTAACATTAGGAATTTCAATATTTATTAAAGACTTACAATTTTCAAAAGCATTTGATTTAATCTCAGTTACATTAGGTAATTTAATTTCTTGTAATGAATAACAATTTTTAAATGCATTTTTAGTAATTAAAGTTACATTAGGCATAGATAAATTCACTATTTTAATATCTAAATTTTCAGAATTAATAGATAAACTATCTTTAAGCATCCATTGTAATTCAACATAATTATCAATTTGTTTATAAATAGTGTATTTATTTATAGCATTAGTTAATTTGTCAACTGATATATACCCTTTGCTAATTAATTTTTCAATATTATTTGTATCAATAATCAAAACATTATCATTATTAATGTGATTAAAATCACCTTTATTATTTGTTTGTGTTTTTTGATCATTATTTGTTTGTGATGAATTTAATACTAAATTTTCTAAATCTGAATCATTAATCAAGTAGTAAATTAATTTATTTTTAATCATTTTTCCCCTCAAATTTATTTTTAAACACTTTGTGTATAAAAATTAACTATTATTAATTTAATTAATCAAAATTTCCAAATATCTCTAAATAATATTTTCACTAATTGCATGCATAAATATTGTTTTTGAAAATTTGGAATTACAAAACTAGATGTTTGTGTAATTTAATAAATACACTTTTTATAATTATTTTTTATAATTTCTCTTCTTTTATCTGCTATGAAAATTAAAACAAAAAATCCTTAACTTTATTAAGGATACAAAATATATTTATTATTTTTTCGTTTAATATATATATATATATATATATATATGATTGAAAATATTTCTATTCATAGCATAATTATTATATCAAAAATTGGAATTTATATTTATCTAAATATAAATAAGATAAAAATAACATTTCTGATTTATACACTACATTAATAAACATTACTTCAAATAATTTTTTAAAATCAGTTCTATTCTTAAATTTTCATTTAAACTCTTTTTGATATAAAGTTTTAATTTTTTGAAATTAACAGTTACTTTTTTTATAGTAGTTATTTGTGGTTTATCTATTTTATCAACAGATTTAATATTAGCTTAAATTAGTTTATATTTTTCAAGTGTTTCAGGATTATTAAATAACTTTTTATTTGATGATGATTGTTGTTCTCAAATTTTTACACTAGATAAAGTTAATTTAAGTGGAAACAAATTATTTATATTGTTTTTTAGCTTATTTATAAGTATCACGATAATTTACCTTATATTGATAATTAGTTCCACCACCAAATAATTAAAAATTAGAACTATTTTCTTTACTAGAAGTAAATCACATTGCTATTTTAAACATTCTTTATTTTTTATATTTTTATTATTTGAACTGATTTAATTTTTTATATTTTGAATCTATAACATTAACAATATTTTTGGTTCAAATAGTTGAAAATAATAAATTATTTTTAGATTATCGTTACCAATTTTATCTTTATTTTCTTCTAATTTTTGCTTAAAAAATTTTCAATAATTATTATTTTTAAGTTTTTCATTTTTTAGATTTTTTTGATTTAATATAAACTTCTGATAATATTTCTCTTAAAATTTAAACATTTAAAATATTGTTTTTCTATATTTCTTCATAAAATCACTATACATTATTATTTATTAATTTATTTTAATAAATTATATTATTAATATATTATATAAAAACGTAAATTAAATAATAAAAACCAAACATAAAAATTATGTTTGGTATTTATTAATAACATTATTTTGTTAATCCTGAGTTATTTTCATTACTATAATAATTTAATGTCTCATTTACTTTTATATTTTCTGCTGTATTGTCTTTTCCATCTCATAATAATAATTGTTTATAAATATGTTTTTGAGCATTATCATCAAAATTAGAATCAATTTCTTTAAAATAATCTGCAATTCATTCTTCGATTTTTGTTTGATGTTTTTTATATTCATCATTAGGGGTGCTTGTATTATTGAATTCTTGTCGTGAGCTTGAAAGATGATCCACTTCTTTATAATAACTATCCTGTTTCAAAATGAATATTGGGTGATTTGAAGACGCTCTTTTTGCTTTAAGTGATTTAATCATAAACTCTATATAGTCATAAAAACTATAATTTTTATTTTTAAAAGATATTGAAGTTACTTTGTCTTGATCATGGTTATTTTGTTTTTGTCAATAATAATTTTCACGATATTTTATTTGAGGATTATTAAAGTTTGCACTTTTTGCTTTTAAATCTCCCATTTCGCTTTTCATTTTATTTATAAATTGATATAATCCCTTAGATTCATCTGTTTCATTTTTATTTGCTTCTGTAGAATAAGATTGTAATTGGTAAATAGTTTCATAAACATCTTTAAAATGTAAGTTTTGAGTTTGATTATTATCATTTACTTTAAATGAATCAAATTCTTTAAACATAAATGTTGAATATTTTAGTAATTTATAATAATCATTTAATTTGTCATGTCAAGGTTTATATCCTGCTATTAATGGTAAATAACCATATGCTTTTCTAAATGCTTGAAGATATTTTCCATCTTCATCTTTTTCATTGTAATCAATGTATGTTTTTAATAATTTTTTTAGTTTATACATTTCATCTTCATATAGTTTAATATAGTTATAAACTTTATCTCTATAATTTTTATAATCTTTAATTGTTAAGTCAGTTTTTTTAGTATTTTTATCATTATAACTTTCAATAAATTGATTTTTTAAATTATTATATAGATTTAACAACTGAGAATTTAAGGTATAACCAACCAATGTTTGTTTATCTCATGGACCTCTTCCACCATTAAATCCATTTTCAGGATTTTGTATATCTGCATTTGATATAAAAGTTTCTGTTATTGCTTTTAAAGAATCAGTATATTTTGTTAGTTTTTCTTGAGTTAATGGATTTAAAGTTGAGTTTTTTACTGTTGTATTAGAAGCAATTGATTTTTGTTCTGCTTGTTTCTTAAGTTCATCAATTTGTTTTTTAATATTATTTATAGCTTCATCACGTAATGTTTTATCATTTCTTATTAGTGCATTATTAGCTGTTTCACCAATACTTTTACCTCAATTTGTGTCAACTGGAGTTCAATTAGTTAATTCAGATTCTAATTGTTTTACAGAATTTTCATGTTCTGTTATTTTTGCTAAAGCAGCTTCATGTTCTGTTCTATATTTTTCTTTATTAGAATTAATGGTTGAAATATGATTATTTACTTTATTATTAATATTTTTTATTAATTCCTTATATGAATCATTTGAATAATTCATTGAATCAAGTTGTGATTTTAATTTTTCTAATTCAGTATATTCATTTCGACTTTCTTGAATTCTATTTTCCTGTGATTCACTTAATGCTGTTTGAATTTTTTGTTGAATGTTTTTAACAATTTCTTTATAAGCATTAGGAATTAATTGTTGATATGAAGTAATTGCGTTAGTAAATGAATTATCAATTAAGCTGTTATTTACATCACTTGTAAATTTATTATTAATTTTCTTCATTTCCTCTTCAATTCAAGAATCTATATTAATATCAGCATAATCTGTTTTTATTTGAGTTTTAGCTGCATTTGCATTATTTTTTGCATTATTGAAACTATTAATTAAAGTTGTTCTTTGAGCGTATTTATCTTTAATTTCAGTATATTTACTATTTAATGTAGTATATGAAGCTTCGGCTTGCTCTCTAGTTGGTTGATGAGTAGGAATTAATGATTTATTATCTTCAGTAGTTTTTGTAGATTCTAAAGCATTTTTTAAATCTTTATAATAATTATCAGAAGTTGATAATGTAGAAGTTATGTATGTTTTAACGTCTTCACTTAATTTTTTATATTTTAATCCCGCTACTTCTTTTATTTTATTATCTAAAGCTTCTTTTGCTAAAGTATAATCACCTGAAACAATTGTATTATTATGAATCTTAGTATTTAATGCATTTTCTTGATGAGTCTGTTCAGTTGCTAATGAATTTTTTCATTCATTATTTTCTTGTTTATTTTTATATTGATTATATTCATTAACTTTTGCATCATATCCTTGTTTTGCTGCATCGATTTTTGTTTTTTCAGCTTCTGCTGCTTTTTTAGCATCATCTAATATTTTTATTGCTTGTTTAATATCATTGGCATTTTTGTTACGATATTCATTATTTTTATTTGAAGTTGATTCTGATTGACTAATTGCTTTTGTTAAATCATTTTTTATCTTATTATATTCTTGCTTATTATTTAAACCATTTTTATAAGTAGTAACTTCTGCTAATTTAGCTTCATAATCAGCTATAGCTTTATACTTATCAACATTATTTAATAATGTTTGTGTACTTGCATTTGCATCAGTATATACTTTCTTTAGTTTATCTGGATCGTTGTGAGCATTAGTTATATCAGTTCGTATTTTATTTGTTATTCAATTGATTTGATTTTGTAATAATTGTTTTGCTTTTGCAGCATTTTCACCAGTAATTTTACTTACCTTATCATTTAACGAATTTAAAGAATTTGAATAAATATTTTTTTGGTCTTTAATTTCTTTTGCTTTATTAATTGTATTTTGAATTGTAGGTTTCTTAGAAGTATATGAATTTATTTCAAGTGCATGGTCTTGAGCAACTGAAGTATGTAAATTATTTGGATTATTAGTTACAGTATCAATATAGTTTTTAATTTCATCATCAGAATTATATGTTGTTGTTTTTAAATTTGTAAGTTCATTTTCTTTTGTAATTAAATTATTTAAAGCTTCTTTAGCTGCATTTATAGTTTGAATAGTTGTATCTTTATGTAAATTAGTTGTTGCATCATTAATTTGTTGAGTTGTTGAATTAGCATCATCTTTAATTTTCTTTTGATCTGCTAACTTATTAATAACTGCATTTTTAATATTTGAATGATTGGAATTATCACCTACAGAACTTAAAATACTATTATATTCTTTATCAAAATGGTCTTTAGCTTTAACTTTATCTAAGGCTTTTTGTAAGTTGTCTTTTTGAGTATTGAAATCAGAAGATTCAATAGTTTTATTAGTTTGTTTATTAGTAATTGCTGAACTTGCATCAGTTAATGCTTTATCTAATTCTTCTGAGTATGTAGAATATGTTGTTTTAGCAGTTTTTAGTTCATTAACTTTTGCATCATATCCTTGTTTTGCGTTTTGAATTTCTTGTTGTTTTTGATCTGCGTTAGTTTTAGCGGTTTTTAATGCTTCAGTTTTTTGTTTTAATTCACTAGTTGGTGTTGAATCAATATTATTTTCTTGAATTGTGTTTGTAGAAATTTTATTTTCTAAATCTTTTTTAATTTTACTTTCTTCAGCATCATTTAATGATTCTTTTTTAGTTTTAGCAGCTTCTAAAGCTTTTTTATACTCATCAACGGCCTGATTATGAGTATTTTCAACATTTGCATTTAACTCCTTAATTTTATCTTTTGCTTTTTGATAAGCATCTTTTAAATTATCTAATGATGGATTTTCAGAATTTAAAACTGCTTCAAGTGCATCTTTTGCTTTCTTAATTTCTTCTTTATATTTATTTTTAGCAGCAACATCATTACCAAATTTTTGAGCTAATTTAGTATCATCAAGAACTTTTTGTAATTCTTTATCATATTCATCTTTTTTAGCATTAGTTTGAGTAACTTTGTTGCTAATATTTGAACCATTTAAATCGCTAGTTGCTTTTTTAATAGCATCTGTAGTTGAATTTGAATTGTCTTTAATATCTTTATATTGTTTTGCTTCTTTTTCAATTGCTTTTTTAATTTGTTCTGTTGAACCATTATTTTTTAATGTTTCATATGCATCATCAAAAGCTTTTTTAGCTTTTACTTTATCTAAGGCTTTTTGTAAGTTGTCTTTTTGAGTATCAAAATCAGAAGATTCAATAGTTTTATTAGTTTGTTTACCATCAATTATTGATTTTGCACTATCTATAGCATTTTGTAAATCAGCAGTATAAGCGGGATATTTTGTTTTAGCATCTGTTACTTCCGTAACTTTATTATCATATCCTTGTTTTGCGCTTTGAATTTCTTGTTGTTTTTGAGTTGCTTGTTCTGTTGCATTTTGTAATTCTCTTGTTTTTTGTTTTAAATCATTTGTTGGTGTTGAATCAATATTATTTTCTTGAATTGTGTTTGTAGAAATTTTATTTTCTAAATCTTTTTTAATTTTACTTTCTTCTTGTTTTGTAATTGAATCTTTTTTATCTTTAGCTGTTTTTAAAGCTTCTTTATATTTTGTAACAGCATCGTTATGAACACTATCAGCACCAGAATTTAATTCTTTAATTTTATCTTTAGCATCTTCATAAGCATGTTTTATATCATCTAATGAAGAGTTTTCATTATCTAAAACTTTTTGAAGTTCATCTTTTGCTTCTTGAAGTTTTTGTGTATATTGATTTTTAGCAGATTCATCACTTCCAAATTTTTGATTTAGTTTTTGTTCATTATCAAGAGCATTGGCAAGTTCATTATCATATTCTTTTTGTTTTTCATTTGTTTGATTAATTTTATTATTTAAATTAGAATTTGATAAATTATTTGTTGCTTCATTAATAGCATCGGTAGTTGAAGATGGATTATCTCTAATATCTTTATATGGTTTTAATTCTTTTTCAATAGCTTTTTTAATTTTATCATTTGATGTTGAATTTTTTAATGAATCATATTTATCATCAAAATCTTTTTTAGCTTTTTGATTTTTAGCATTATCTAAAGCTTCTTTTAATTTATTAATTGATTCTTGAATATTTTGAGTTGTTGCAGTTGCATTATTTAAATGAACATTGTTATTTTCTGTATCTTTAACATTATTTAATGTTTGTTTAATGTCATTATATTTTTGATCATTTAAATCATTAGTTACAAAACTATCAGCTTGTTGTTTTAAATGGTCAAATTCATCAGTTTTAGCTGAATTAATTGCATCTTCTAAAACTTTTTTAGCTTCATCATATTTATTAGGAGTTTTAGGTTCTGTTAATAATTTTTGAGCTTTATCTTTTGCTTCTTGAAGTTTAGTTTTAATTTTATTTTTTAAAGTATCATCTTGAATTTTTTCAGCTTCTTTAAGTGCATCATTTAATTTATTTAATGAATTTTCATATTCTTGTTGTTTTTGATTGGTTTCATTAGTTTTATTAGTGTCTAAATTATTATTTAAATTATCAATTGCATCTTTAGCTTCATCATATGCTTGTTTTTGTTTATTAACATCATCTCCAGCTTCAGTTAGTTTTTTATTTAAATCACTTTGAATATCTTGTAATTTGGAATCATAATCTTGTTTAGTTTGAGGAAAATTACCATTTAAATCACTTGTTGAAGTATTGTTAGCACTGTTTTTTGCTAATTCATAATCTTTTTTAGATTTATCTAATTTTGCTTTTTCAATTGCTTTATTAAGTTTATTAGTTTCATCATTGTAATTTTCTTTAGTTACAGAATGATCATTTTCTTTTGGACTTAAAACATTATGTGAATCATCTTTTGCTTTTTGTAATTCATCAATAATGGTTTTTTCTTGAGGATTATTTTTACTTAAAGAATTTTTTAAAGTTTCTAATTCTTTAACTTTTTTATCATAATCTTCTTTTGCTTTATTTAATTCAATATCTTCTTTGGCTTTTTTAAGAGCATTTGTTGCATCTACATAAGCATTTTTCATATCTTCAGGTGTTGTAGCTGCATCTAATGCATGTTTTAATAATCCATTTGTACCGGTAATTTCAGAACCTTTATCTTTATATTTTTTCAATGATTCAGGATAATTTGCAAAATCTGAATCCGGAGTTGGATTATTTTTTTCATTTGTATAATTATTTTTAGATTCTTCAATACTTTTAGCTTGATCTAAAGCCTCAGATAGTTTATTTTTAAATTCATCATATTTTTGATTAGTTAAAATATCATCACTTGTGATGTTAGCTTGTTTGTATTTTTCTAAAGCATCAGTTAATATTTTTTTAGCTTCAGTTTGATCCACTGCTAAATTGTTTTTATATTCTAATACTTCTTTAAATTTGTCTTTATATTGATTAAAATGTAAAACAACATCTTCTAAATCAGTTTTTAATTTATTATTATTTTCTTGTAATTTGTTTTTAGCTTCAATAATGTCATTTGTAGTTGAAGTTTCATTATCTCTTATTGCTTTTTGATCTGTTAATTTAGTAATAATTGCATTTTTAACTACTTCATTTTTAGGAAGTAATGAATCATCGCTAGCTTGATCATTTGAAATTACATTTATAATGTCTTGATATGTATCATCAAAGTCTTTTTTAGCTTGTGACTTTTTAAATGCTTGCTCTAAATTATCATATGCATTATCTAACTCATCTTTTGATGATTGATTAGTAATATGAGAATCAATTGCATCTTGTAATTTAGTTTTTATATCATTATATTTATCTGATGATAAATCATTATTTATATAAGGTTTTACTTGATTATTTAATAAATCTTGATATTTATCATATGCGGCTTTTTTAATTGCTTGCTCAAGAGCATCTGCTGCATCTTTATATGAATTTGCATCGATCGTTGGAGGAATATTGTTAATTTTTTCATTTAGTTCATTTACTTTTTCTTGATGTATCTGTTCAAGTTGAGTAGCTGAATTTGGATATTTTTGTTTTGCGTCTTGAAGTTCTGAAACTTTTTGATCAAAATTATCTTTTTGAGCTTTAATTAATTTTTCTTCTTGTTGAGCTTGTTTTAAAGCATCTTTTAAGTTTTTAGTTGCTTCTTTAATTCTTTGTTTTGAAACAGTTAAATAATTTTCTTCCTTATTAATATGATTTTTATCGTTATCATTGTTTGTAATTACATTTTTTAAATCATATAAAACTTTCTTTTGATAATCATTTGTTAAAGAATTAGCATAAGTTTTAGCTTCATCTAAAATTTGTTCATAATCATCAATTGCTTTATTTTTTTCAACACTGGCATTTGCTTTTTGAAGATCTTGTAAAGCCATTTCATAAGATTTTACTTTTTGTTTTGGATTTGAAGAATTATTTAAAGATTCAATTAGATTTTGGCTAACTAATTGTACTTCATTATTGTATTTTGATTTTGCATTATTGTATTTTGAATCAAAATCTTTATCTGTTAATTTATTAATTAATTCAACATCATAATCTTTTTTAGCTTTTGCAATTTTAGCATCATCTAAAGCTTCTTGAAGTTTTTGTTTATAATCTTGGTATTTTTGTTGAGATAATTTTTCATCTTCGTTAATTGTATTTTCACTATAATCATTTAATTTTTGTTGTAGTGTATTTATAATTTCATCATAATTTGGATTATGTAATGATTCTAAATTATTTTTGTAGGTTTGGACTTGTTTTTTAGTTTCTATATAATCATCAAATTTTTGTTTAGTTAAATCAAAGAATGGGATTAATGATTTTAATAATTTAGTTGCTTCATTAATTTCATTAGCAGTTGCAGAATCTTTATCTCTTATATCTTTTTGTGGTTGTAAATGTTTAATTACAGCTGCTTTAATTTGACTATATTTATTAACATCAACATCATCTTTAAATTTATTTAAAATATCTTGATAAACTTTATCAAAATCAGCTTTTGATTTTGCTAAATAAGCATCATCATATGCTTTTTGTAATTTAGGAATTGCTTGTTTTAAAATTTCAATTGTTGGTGTTGGCGTAGCTGTTGAAAGTGCTTTTGGATCTTCTTGGTCTTTAACTGTTTTTAAAGAATTTAAAATCTCTGGATATTCTGGATGCTTATTATTTAATTCAACATTAGATTCATCTAATTCAGTTAATAATTGACCTGCTTTATTTGATAAATTATCATAAGTGTTTTGAAATACAGCTAATTGTTGTTTTTTAGCTTCTTCTAAAGCATTATTTAAATCATCTTTTGCTTTATTTATTTGAGCTATGGTATTATCTAATGTATTTGGATTTTTTAAATTATTAGCTGCATTTATTTTATTATTGGTTTGAGAATCAATATTTAAATCTAAATTATTTTTAATAGTTTTTTCTAAAGGATCAATTAATTTATTACTAAAATCAGTAGCTTCTTTTTGTTTGTGATCAAATGTCTCTGAAGTATGCATAATTTGTTCTTGATCATTTAAAGAATTTAATGCATTAATTAAATCATTTTCTGTAGATAAGGCATTATCATTAATGGTTTTAGCTTTTTGTAATTCTTCAGAAATTTTTTGTTCAGTTGCTTGATGTTCTGGTTTAATAACACTATTATTTTGATCTTGAGTTTTTAAATTATCATTTACATATTTTTTAATTTGATTAATTTTATTTTCTAAATTAGTTTTTGCTTGTTCTCTTTTTTGTTTATTAATTTTATACTGTTTATCAGCTTCTTTAATTGCATTATCTAATTCAGTTGCTTTTTGATTGAAATTATCTTCTGTTTTGTTTGATTCATTATTAAAGAAGTCTTGACTTTGATCAAGAGTATTTTTTAATGTATCATAAAGTTGTTTATCGTCTGGATTTAGTTGTGGTGTTTTAATTTCTGCTAATTTTGCTTTTGCTAAATCAACTTGTGAATCAAAATTATCTTTTGCTACTTTTAATTTATTTGCATCATCATATGCTTTTTGCAAAGCATCAATTGATGATTGGATTTGTTCAATAGTGACATCATCTTTTAATGTAGGCTGATTAGTTTGAGTAGTATTTTCTATTAATTGTGATTGTTTAGAAACTTCATCATTTAAAGGTTTTTTAATAAAATTAGAACTTGTATCTTGTAAATCATTATTACTAAAATGTTTAATTAAATTTTTAAGACGTAAATATTCTTGGTATTTTTTATTTTTATCTTGAGCTTCTTTATCGTGTTTTGCATCAGCTAAACTATTTATAATTTTTTTAATTGCTTCTTTTACATCTTCCACTTTTTGGTTATTAGGTTTTGATGTATCATTAATATTTTGATCATATGCAGTTTTAATTGCATCAAGATCATTTTTTAATTTATTTTTTATTTCAGCATATTTAGTTTCATCTAATCCATTATCATAATCAGTTGCTTCTTTTAATTTATCTTCATATTGTTTTTTTAAATTATCTAAATCAATTTGATCTTTTTGAGCTGAAACTTCATTTAAAATATTTTGTAAATCATTTTTAGCTTCAGTTAATTGATCATTTGTTGATTGAGTATCTTTTTTAGCGAAAATTGCATCTGTTTCAGTTTTTTTAGTTTTTAATTTATTAGCTAAATCAGGATAAAGTTGGTCATGATCTTTTAATTTATCTAATAATTTATTAACTTTATCTACTACTTTTTCATATTCAGTATTGGTTTTATCACGATTTTTTGCCGTTTCATTTACTGCTTGTTTGGTTTGTTCAAAAACAATTGAAAGATCATTATTTTGTTTTTGAACATCAGCACTATCTGAAGAATTTTGAATGTTTGTTTTAACATTATCTAATGCTTCTTTTAATTTTTGAATTGTATCTTTGTCTTCTTCATGAGTATGTGTTTTAATATAATTTTCAACTTCACTAATTTTTAAATTAACATTATCTTTTG